>CAIOOC010000653.1 GCA_903859795.1 uncultured Bacteroidia bacterium | reverse complement strand
TCTTTATCTTTAAATCTAAATAGTTCATCTCTTTTGCGGAGTAGTTGAAAGTTAAGTGATTTGTTTTTTACGTATTTATTCACCTGGTAATCCCTGCCGCAAAGGAAACCATATGCTTCAATTTGCTGATCAACTTCAGCAACCTTAAGTTTGCAATGGTTGGTACAAAGGTCACAAACCTCAGATCTGACCGGAATAGATTTGGTATAAAGATCCAGTCCCCTGAACTTAGTGCTTTCAATATGGTGGTCGTGTAGTTCAAGTGCAACTCCCAGGGCACCTGTTAAATGACAATACCTTGATACCATAATTGGTTTTTTCAGCTTTTGCTCAAAAGCTGCCACCAGAGCCCTGTTTTTCGCCGTAGCACCCTGAAAAAATATTGCTTTCCCAATATACCCGGGCACTGCTACTTTGGTGAAATAGTTTTCGCGTGTCGAATGTAAAACTGTTGCCAGAATCTCATCAGCCGAATAACCTGCCATCAGGTAATGGTTCAGGTCGCGCTCCATAAATACCGTACAGCGGTCGCTGGCAAGCGGTGAGTAAACATTTTCGACCCTCACCGAATATTCGTCCAGTGAACAACCGAGTCTTTTGGCCTGTTCCTCAATAAAACTTCCTGTTCCTGCTGCACAAACATTATTCATCACCGAAAACGTAACCATTCCGTTACGCATGACAGTAAATTTAGAGTCCTGTCCACCAATTTCAATGATTGTGTCAGTTTCTGGATTCAATTCATAGGCTGCCCTGGCATGAGCCGTGATCTCATCAAGAATGACATCAGCACCAATAATCTTACCCATGAATTTTCTTCCTGACCCGGTCGTCCCGGCACCGGAAAGGGAGAGATTGAGATCTCGCTGTTTAGCATAATTGTCTATTGCTTCGAAGATTACCTGGACCGCCTGAAGCGGCTGCCCCGAGGTGTATGTGTAAAATCCGGCGATAACCTCCTTATTTTGATCTACTAACACTGCCTTGGTGCTGGTTGAACCAATATCAATACCCAGAAAAGCTGCAATCAGCGTTTTATTATTTAAATCAGCATAAGCATCGACTTCAACACTTTTCATCGATGGGAAGAAAGATGAATGGAAAACGTATTTTTCATGTGATTCAAAGTCCGGATAATCAGATAATTCAAGTCTTAAAGGTGGATAGTAATATTTTTTTTCCTGTTTTTGGGAAATTTGAATATCTGTAATACTATTAAGTTCTATACCAGAGTCATTGCTCTCTTTCCTGCAATTCATTGCAGCACCGATGGCCCCATAGATATTCGCAAATTCATCAACGATAATGGTTTGATTCAATAACTTTCCGATATGTCCTACGACCGCCTTGTTTAAAGCGACGCCGCCGGTTGCCACAATATTTGAATATATATTGTTCTGAAATACTGTATCTACAATATTTTTGGCAAGTCCATAGGATAGACCGTCGCAGATCTCTCCAAGCGAATACCCTTCTTGCTGGGCATGGATAAGATCTGTCTTCGCAAAAACGGCACAACGCGATGCTATTTTGGGAAATCCGCCCCTGTTTTCCCACGCAATTTTGCTGAATTCCCGGATGTTTGGCAAATTTAACCTTTCAGCCTGCTGATCCAGAAAATTTCCGGTACCTGCTGCGCAGGAGGTATTCGATTTGTAATTCAGGTATCCGCCATTCTTATCGAAGGTAGCCAGACCGAATTTCTCTGCACCAATGATCAGTAATGACTCCATTTCTGGATGGAAATATTTGGCTGCCGTGATAAAGGCAATCCTTGAATCAACTACTGTTCCGTGGCTTAATAAGGATGGCCCGGAAGAAGTGTGTCCAATTCCCTTAAGATGAATGATCTCGATGCCATCGAGTGACTTAATTAAATGCTCACGGATTTGTCCTTTATGGAAAGTGTAGGAGGTTTGAATGACGTGGTTTTCTTCATTAATCACCGCAATTCCAATTGCAACTGAGCCAATATCAATCCCCAGAAAGTAATTTTTCATTATGATTTGTTCCCCCTTTTTTGGTTAAGGTTTGACAATAGAATGAAAACATGCTGCGCAATATGAAAGGAACAATGACTAAATATACATTTATTTTACAACATTAATACGATAAACAGGAGAAAACCCCTTATGAACTGGTAAAATCTCCAAATTATATCGTATAAAATATAAAAAGCGAATCAGGGTTATAAAATAGGGTATTCTGATCTTTGATCAGAAC
>CAIOOC010000652.1 GCA_903859795.1 uncultured Bacteroidia bacterium | reverse complement strand
TTTCTTAGCTCTGTTTTCCCTTTGCTGGTGTTGACTAGAAGAACATTCATTTGAAATAGTTTTGAAACTTAATTATCAACCCGAATTATTAGGAAATGAGAAGGGAAATTAATTCATTCAATCAGTACCAGCCAAGATCAATCTTTCAAGCAACGAACCGAAAATCCAATCCATTTTGAATCATAATATAGTTTATCAATTTTCGATAAGTCGCTTCTGAGCATGTAAGCAAAATCATCATCATTGCCATTATAAGGAGATGCTGACCAGAATACACCTACTGTGCCGAATTCTGCAAATGTATTTGATACTTGCTCAATGTCTCCGCGCCATCCTCCAGGAAGGGCGGCAAATCCTGAATTATTTGTTCCATTTCCACCATAATTCCAGGATTTATTGCTCTTCATTTTAATTCCTGCTTTTCCCTCGCCACCTAAAAAGTTAATTAGCATATTCCAATCTTCATCTGTTGGGATGTGCCATCCTTCTGGTGCCAGATCATTTGGATCCTCGATAGCATATCTGTTATATAATTTCCCGTAACCCGGTTCGAGCCCGGAATTGTTATCATAGGTACAATAAGAACTTAAATTATCCTTTCCTGAGCTTATCCATTTTTTACTGGTTTTTGCCTCCATTAACTTAATCCCATTTTTAAAAACAACGGCATTAAGATTTTGAGCCATCCAAATCTGATTGCCTATTTTAATCCATTTATAACTTTGATTGTCTCTTGGATCTGTGAACACTCCATTAGTTCCTTTAAAAACATTTACTTCTGAATCAATAGTTTTTCCCTTTTTAGCTTTTGTTTTTAACTCTACATCACTTTTAGGGGGCTCCCAATCAAATTTGCAACTACAAATTATCTTTCCTTTTATATCTCTTTCAGTCCCTTCCCCAACAGGATTATCGTCTTTAAATTTACCTTCCCAACTGGTTCCATCAGGCCTTGTTAAAATTCCTTTGCCGTTATATTTCCAACTCCTGACTTCGCCTTCATACTTTGCACCATTTTCAAAATTAATTGTAACTTTCCCCACAGGTTCGTCATTTTCCCATTGCCCCACCAAGTTGTACTGTAAGCCATCTACCGAAGAGTTGAAACTCCCTTGGCCAGCCCTAACGTTAAACCAATTACCTTCATAAATATCGCCATTTTTATAAACTAATTTCCCTTGATTAATTGGTCTCTCTGAAAAAATTCTTCCGGTATAATTGCCTATATAAACTCCATTTTCATCTATTACCTTCTTATCCGTTACCTGGCCTGAACTGGAAGCAAATAATCCAGTTTTAATAATGTAGTTCATGCTTTTAAGTTTTAGTTAACGATTTATGTTTAAATCAAAAATAACTTGATTATTTTAATTATTTAGATTTATGACAGCTTAAAATGTACGGATTAATGTTCCGCTTGCCTTTCTTAGCTCAGTTTTCCCTTTGCTGGTGTTAATCATGATATCATCCCCATGCCAGTTGGCACTTGTGGCATCACCATTGCCAATGGTTCGGAGCAGTGTTCCGTTTACATTCCGGATCTCTACTTTACCTTTTATGGTCGCTATCACGATCAATGACTGATCGCTGTTAAAGCTGGCCGAAACCGCATCGCCGTTTCCAACGGTTCGAACCAATGTACCGCTCTCTTTTCGGATTTCGACTTTGCCGTTTTTGATCATCAGGAGATCCATAGTGGTTGGTTTAAGGTTAACTGATGTAAATTTACAATTAATCAATACATGCTCGATCATTGCACAGAATATTATTTTGAGCCAAAATATTTGACCAATCTGAGATATTTCAAATACAACATGTAACTTTGGAACGTTTTAAGGTATCTGATTACCTAATTTAAACCTTCTGCTCATGTCACAATATCGCGTTCGCAGCTTTTTGGTTAAGACTACATGTAAGGTACCAGACCGCCCGATTTATTCTGAGGATAAACAACAAGTTGGCATATATAGAAGAGAGATGGTAAAAAACCTTTTGGATGGACAGGGAATTATCACCTTTTATAATGGTGACCGGTATAAGGGGAATTCCCTGAATCGGTGTTTTCACGGCGAAGGGGAATTTAAGTGGAGAAATAAAACAAAATATACGGGTGAGATCTTTTTGATTTTTGTCACATTGATACTTATTGGTTGTGTGAACAAGAGTTACGCCCAGTCACGATTTGAGACCCTGGGCGAAAAATCCAAAACAACATTTGAACAGACTAAACATTTTTTGTGTGATTCCCTGGGCCCGGTCAAAGAGTCCATTCATCTAACCGGGGAAAAATTAAAAGAGGCATGGCAATATTCGGAACCGGCTTGGGAAAAAGCAGCAGAGATCGTAAGAAGCTATTTAAAAGATACCGAACCAGCAAGAAAGACTGCAATGGATAGCACCAAAAGATATCTTAATATAGCAGGGCAGAAATCATCTGAGGAACTTGACAGCCTTGCTGCCAAACATAAAAAACTGGCAGAAACCGCCAAAAACAGTGCAAAAACTGCAACCCAAATGGTGAAGGAGGTATGGAAAGAAACAGAACCTCAACGGGAGGCAGCAGTGGCTAAAGGCAAAGAATTAATTAAAGAGGCAAAAGAGTCAGCAACAGAATTTAAACAGGGATGGGACAAGAATTCAAATAAATGACATTTACTTATGTTATATTTTGTTCAATTAAATTCTTTATTTCTTTTGCATCGTTTATGGTAAAGTTATGGCCAGTGATTATTCCTTCGCCAAAACTTCGAATAGTGATATTTGTCCCGATGATTCCTGTATCAACTTCAATTGAAGAGACTTTAGAAATTGGGATGATGATCTTATCATACCCGATCAGATAAATCCTTCGCTTTTTATAAATAACCAGCTTGTCGGTTATTTCAATGGTATCAGGATTAATAATGCTGGCCCCTCTTGTGATAGCAGCAGTGAACTGTGGCATACCTGGTTGTTTTACAAAGCGAAGGTAGGCATAATTTTCTGCAAAACATTTTAACAGCAGCAAAAAGGATCATTCAATAATCCTTTGAACTCCTTTTTCAGAAAAATATTTCCACGCATCGAGTTGTCAATATTGATATTTCAAATTAAATATGTAATTTTAAAGTCTAATTTTAAAATTGCATAAAAATGTTTATTCCGCGTGAAATAGTTAACGAATTGATTGAATTATCTGCTTCTTTTCCGGTAATCACCATTACAGGTCCAAGGCAATCGGGTAAAACTACTCTGCTGAGAAATGTTTTTCCACACAAAAAATATTTCTCGCTCGAAGATCCTGATACGCGACAACTTGCCTTAGCCGATCCCCGAACATTCTTAAATCAATCGGATACCGGTATGATCATCGTCGAGATCCAAAGGGTTCCGGAACTTGTTTCATACATTCAGGGAATCGTTGATACTATGCAAAAGCCTGGTTATTATGTATTATCTGGTAGTCAACAATTCGAACTTTCACAAACAATTTCTCAATCGCTGGCCGGAAGAACTGCAATACTCCGTTTGTTGCCTTTTTCACTTCAGGAAATTCGGGAAGTCGCGCCTAATTTCACTGTTGATGAATTGCTATATAAAGGTTTTTATCCACGGACTTATACTTTGCCAGTCGTAAGTCCGACTCATTATTTCAACGGTTACCTGGAAACCTATATTAACCGTGACCTCCGGCAGCTGATTCATGTGAAGGAT
>CAIOOC010000651.1 GCA_903859795.1 uncultured Bacteroidia bacterium | reverse complement strand
ATTTTTGCAAAAGATGTATTCTATAATGAATCAGGAGAGGTATTAGGTATAATTGGTGCTTACTTAGACATCACCGAGCGTAAATTGGCAGAAGAGAAACTTGGAGAAAGTGAGAAACGTCTACGTCAGGTAATTGATTTGGTCCCACATTTTATATTTGCTAAAGATGTTAACGGGAAGTTCATCCTCGCGAACAAGGCAGTTGCTACCAACTATGGGACTACTGTCGAAAATCTGATAGGGAAATGTGACGCAGATTTTGATCAGGATTCCAGTGAAGTAGAACATTTTATATCGGATGACTTAACGGTAATTGAGAGCGGAATCAGTAAAAACAACTTCGAAGAATTAATTACCGATGTCGGAGGAAATAAGAAAATACTTCAAACAACGAAGATCCCGTTCACCGCATCAGGAACAAATCTGCCTTCCATATTGGGAGTCTCCATTGATATTACACTCAGGAAACGCGCCGAAGAGGAATTGCGTGAAAGTGAGGAGCGTTATCGCGCACTTTTTCAGCAGGCCAGTGATGGCATATTTTACATGACTTCAGATGGTGACCTCTTAGCAGTGAACGAGTCTTTTGCCAGAATGCATGGCTATACAGTAGAAGAGATGAGCGGTCTCCGCCTTCAGGATTTTGATTCAGCACAAGATAAGAATCAGATGAC
The DNA here is from genome assembly GCA_903859795.1 of uncultured Bacteroidia bacterium. Classification (GTDB taxonomy): domain Bacteria; phylum Bacteroidota; class Bacteroidia; order Bacteroidales; family Prolixibacteraceae; genus JAAFHB01. The sequence goes on along the minus strand of CAIOOC010000651.1, from coordinate 1,270 downwards.
GAATAGGTTGGAAAGAATTATGGCCGGGGAGATATTGGAATTTGAGGCGGAACATTACCATAAGGATGGGCATATGTTCAACGTTGCTATATCAACCGGATTGATTTCTGTCGGAGGAAAAAATATTATTCAGGCGTTTCATCGTGATATCACTTCGCGCAAACTGGAAGAAGCGGAGCTTTTAACCGCCAAACAAAAAGCTGAAGAGAGTGACAAATTAAAATCATCATTTCTCGCAAATATGTCTCATGAAATAAGGACTCCGTTAAACGCTATTGTTGGCTTTTCAGCCCTTATGACAGCCTCTGGTCAGAGTGCGGAAGAACTCGCGGAACTATCGGTTATGATTAATCAGAGTAGCGATAAGTTGCTGGGAATCATTACGGACATCATTGAGATCTCTCAGATATACGCAAATCAATCAAAACCAATATTATCAGATTTTAATCTGTTAATAACACTTGCAGATCTTTCCTCTAATCTTGCAAAGATTGCTAAGGTTAAGAATCTCGATCTGCTGTCATTTGTGGACATCCCTCACGAGGAATATTTTATTAAATCAGATATTGAGAAATTAAAGAAAATAGTTTTGCATATAGCAGGAAATGCAATCAAGTTTACTCCTGAGGGGAGAGTGGAAATAACCTACAGAGTTATAGATGAGCATTTGCAAATTACCATTTCTGATACAGGAATAGGGATCTCCGAAGAAATGCAGCAGATTATATTTGAACCGTTCCGTCAGATAGAATATGGCAATCATAGAAACTATGAAGGGAATGGTTTGGGTTTAGCCTTAGCCAATGCCTATGCTAAATCCTTAAATGGGTCGATCTTATTGAAATCTGAGATTAATAAAGGAACAACAGTTGACATCTCGATCCCGGTGAAACGAATCATTGTACCTCCAAAGCTAAACGGGTTGCCCGATAAAAGATTCCCTGCCAGAACAATTTTAATTGTTGAGGACGATTATAACAATTACAAATACTTGTTAAAATTGCTCAAAGGACAGAATCTTGCAGTACTTTATGCCTCAAACGGACAACAGGCTATTGATATCTGCAAATCAAACGATCAGATAGATTTGATTCTGATGGATATTGAAATGCCCGTTATGGATGGTCATACTTCCACTAAACATATCAGGGCGTTACGCCCTGGTATGATCATTATCGCACAAACGACTTATGCATTGGATAGTGAAAAGGAGTATTTTCAGTATGATTTTGATGATTATCTTACAAAACCTATCGGCAGAAATGAATTT
>CAIOOC010000650.1 GCA_903859795.1 uncultured Bacteroidia bacterium | reverse complement strand
CTTATATATATTATGCTCATTAATATTCTTCTTATAATAACAATTCTTCGTTCAGAACTTAGTTATTCATCTGATTTACAGTAAAAATAACTGATTATTTATTAGGTTAAAACCTCATGGATTTGTATCTTTAAAGTATTAATTACCCGTTAATTACTTAAATTATGGCCACCCCTGCGATTTTTGATGCTTTATCAGTTTCCAAAATAAAGCTTAATAAATGCAGGCGAGATTTTATGATTGAGATTCTCATGCTATACCTCAGTATTCCTTCATGGATTAACTTTCTCCAGTTAGTCCGATACATCCTTTTTTGTGAACAACGTTTCCGCCGCCAGCTCGAGGGTCGGATTGACTTCTTTGGCTTTAATAAAGCCTTATCAATGCCATGGATTGGCAGTCGCACCAATGTTGCCTAAGATCCAAGCTTCATCCATAAATCAGGTAAGAAAACCCCTGGGATTGGATCCTTTTGGTCGGGTTGTGCCGGCAGGGCACTCTGAGGCAATGAAATCCTTGAACTTTCTGTAATTGATGCAGACAACAGGTTGAGTTTTCATTTGGATGCTGTACAAACGCCTCCGACAAACTGTCTTCACGATAACGACCTGTCGTTAATCGATTGGTATGCGGGGGTTATCAGGAAAAACATGAAACAGATATTAATCATTACCAAATATGTTGTTGCAGATGCGTATTTTTCCTAGAAAAACTTTGTCGAAAAGATTCTGCAATGTGCCCTTCACCTGATAAGCAAACTTCACGATGATGCCGACCTTAGCTATCTTTCATTGCCCCTTAAGACAGGAAAGAAAGGCAGAACAGCAAAATATGGGGGAAAAGTTGATGTCAGGAATTTGAACCCTGAACACTTAAATCAAGTTGAGAACGATAAGGGAATAATGGCATACTCAGAAGTTGTGAATTCCAAAGCTCTTGGCAGAAACATTTTACTAGTTGTCGAAGAATTCCTGATATTAGGAAAAACAACTTACCGTCTTTTGTTTACACCTGATACCATGCAAGCCCCAATTGATGTGATCGATATTTATAACACCCAGTTACAAATAGAATTTGGATTCAGGGATGCCAAGCAATTTGCCGGCCTTGAAAACTCGCAGGCAAGAAGTGGAAACAAGCTCAGCTTTCATTTCTATATCGCAATGACATCAGTAAATATTGTCAAGATCATGCAACTGAGGAATCCAGAAACAAGGGAAAACTCATTCTCTATGGCAACTTACAAGATACTGTTTTGCAATACATTATTGCTATCGAGATTTTCCCGCCTGTTCACAATTAACCCGAACTCAATAAAAAATCGTCAACATGTCAATGAACTCTTGTATTTCGACACTATGGCCGCTTAAATATTTGTGCTTTTTGAACGAACTATTGTTATTTATTGGTTAATTTTTTTCTTGTTCCAATATCTTTTTTTCTGTTCCGTCAGAAAATTGTTGAACCCCTTTTTCTGCATTGTCGCGCGGACGGTTTAATTCGTTTGCTTTCTATACCCGGGGTTCTACCCCGGACAACAAATATTCCGCCCGTACCGAGTTTAAAACAATAATTCCCGAAATATATTTTAATTAACAGAGGAAGACTCTGTTTACATCAATTAATTATTTATTTCTTGGACCAACTTCGGTCATGTCAATGTTTTTGAAGCCCATTTTAAAGGCCGGAGATCCGGGTTTTAAAGTGAAATCGTATTTCTCCGGATTGATAAACATCGGATCAGTGTAATGTGAATGGACGTCTTTCCCTTTCTGGCGCCATTCGTTCCATGTCATTCCGTTGAACCTTAGACTTTCAAGCGTTTGCTGCGGATTAAAATATATGTTGTAATCGGCATCAAAGGTATTTGTAAAAGTTGGTTGAGTCTTAATGTTGGGACTCTGGTGAAAAACATAGGGCTGATCTTTCCAATTTCCGGTAAACGGATCTTTGACCGAATTCCAGTAAACAATGTTGTTTTCGAAATAGACAGAATTATGGGGCTCCTGTTTTCCGCGGCTCAAAACCTCCAACCGTCCCAGTGCAAAAATGTTGTTTCGTACAGTCAGTTCCTTGGCATAATGAATGTCGTAAGCCGCATATTTGGTGTTGTACACAATGTTGTTTTCGATCAGGATATGGGTCGATCCTTCATCGTTGTAGATTCCCCAGCCGCCATATTTATTCGATTCCACGTCGTGAATCAGGTTGTTCCTGATAACGGTTCCGGGTGAAACACCAAGTGTATAAATTCCGCCCATGTCAGATAAAAGTCCCTGACCGATCTGGTGAATATGGTTGAATTCGATGATGTTGTCACGGCTGACGCTTCGCTGATAGCCCCATTCCCAGCCGATGGAAATACCGGTGTACCAGCCATCGAAAATGTGATTGTGGCTGATGTAGCAGCCTTCAGCATTCATCAAAAGAATTCCAACGGCTGACGGATACTTTTCGCCGTAATGCAAAATTTCATTGTCGGAAATCGTAATGTTTTTGGTTCTTTCCAATGGGTGATCCTTTTCTGTTCCGCCATTGATTTTGAAAGCACCGGCAGCAATGTGCCCCAGCTTATTCCCGACAATTCGGATATCGGAACATCCCTTCTGGATATCGAAAGCAAAATTGCCCAGATTTTTAAACGAGCAACCTTTAATGCTGATGTTCGTGGCACCCTCTACAGTAACAGATGCCGGAACGGTAACACTTCCCTGGTAGTCGTTGGCATCGTTTTCAGGCAAAATGAAATTGCTGTATTCAAAACTGATGTTTTCAATCTTCACGTTTTCAACCCGTTTTGCAAAAGGATCGCCTTCGAAACGGATAAATTCTTTGGATACAGGAGCCAGAATTTCAGCCGTTTCCATGTTTTCGCCCGGCATCGGAATATAATAAACCACTCCTTTGTTTCGGTCTAGAAACCATTCGCCCGGACTATCCAGCCCTTCAAAAACATTCTCGACGATGTATCGCGCTCCTTCGTTGCTGAAATCGTCGGTAAAGCGTTTATCGGCTTCATGCTTGAAGGTGACAATATTGGTTTTCGAGTCGATGGTATCGATAACAAGATGAGTATCGGTCCAGAAATGGTAAACAATGACCCGCACATCTTTGATATTTTCCCATTTCGGATTAATATCCTCGGCTTTAAACTGAAACCGTTTGCAGGCTTTGTGATAATCAATTTCTTCTCCGCCATCAGGAAATCCCGCAACAGTATAGAAGCCTTTGTTGGGGAAGCGAGCCAGTGTTTTTTGTTCCCCGTTTACAAACAACTGATTGAAATTCCATTTTCCTTCTTTGGCATCCGGAACCGGAGCCATCCAGATATTGTTTTTCGTTTTCTTCCAACCTGAAATTTTCCGGGCACCATTGAACAGTGCTTTTTGATGATCTGCCGAGCGGATAATTAATGTTGTCTTTTCAGAACCCCCGTTTTCAGGAGTAATTTTGACCGGTTCTAAAAGATGATAAGTTCCTCCGGCCAGCGAAATGGTTGCTTCCGAAACCACCGGACCAGATTTTTTCATCACAGTCCATTTGTCAAGCGCTTTTTGAAGCGTCGCCAGCGGAGCATCTGCCGACTTTCCGGAGTTTTGATCATTTCCTTCCGGCGAAACATAAATAGTTGCCGATTGCGCATGGGTTAGCTGTGTCAGGGCAAAAAGCATGAGGAATAAGATACTTCGTTTCATAATGATTAGGTTTATTTTATGATGGTAATTTTGGTATTTAATCGAATATCCTTGGAAGAGGCACCGATGAGTTGATATAGCAAGAACTGAAGCATGGATATAAACATTAAGCCG
>CAIOOC010000649.1 GCA_903859795.1 uncultured Bacteroidia bacterium | reverse complement strand
TACGATGTTTTAGCCTCGGTAACGATCTCATCAATGATCCTGATTCTGCAAGGCTTATTCAGACTCTCCAGGAGCATCAGATCGAGTTGGAGATGCAAAACGAAGAGCTTCGAAAAGCAAAGGAAATAGCAGATCTTGCCACACAAAAATATACCGAGTTGTACGATTTTGCACCATCCGGCTATTTTGCATTATCGTTGGATGGGGATATTGAGGATGTAAATCTCTATGGTTCCCAAATGCTTGGAAAAGAACGAAAATTGCTTATAGGTTGCAGGTTAAGTTTATTTCTCTCAGAAGATACGAGACCTCAGTTTAATAATTTGATCAGTAAGGTATTCCATTTAGGGGTAAAAGAAACGTGTGATGTTATATTTGGAGAAGAAGATTCAACACCTTTATATGTTCAGCTTACCTGTAATATCACTTTCAACAGAGAACGGTTTCTGCTTAATGCAATTGATATTACTGAGCGGAAACTAGCGGAAGAAGAAGTAAAACTATCCAGGCTAATGATGAAGTCGAGTCTTGAGAGTCAAAAAGGGGCGATCATTCTTTCAGTTGACAGGGAGTACAGGTATTTATTTTTTAATAGTGCTCATGCCAGCTTAATGAAAGATGCTTACGACGTTGTGATTGAACCCGGTATGAGTTTATTGTATTGTATTAAATCAGAACGCGGTCGCATCGGTGCAAAGGAATTTGTTGATATGACGTTGGCCGGTGAATCCCACTCCAGGGTATGGAAATTGAACGAACATGATCAGAATTTTTACGAAAGTTTCTATAATCCTATTGTAGGTGAAGATCTTACTATTATTGGGGCTTCAATTTTTTCCAGAAACATAACCGAACGTAAGCGTATTGAAGAGTTAATCCATGAAAGCAAGGTTCGATTAGACAAAACACAGGAGATTGCCCATCTGGGAAGCTGGGAGTTGGATCTTCAATCAGGCCAGATATTCTGGTCTGATGAAGTGTATCGTATTTTTGGTTTTCAGCCTCAGGAATTCGCCCCCAATTATAGAACTTTTTTGGAATCGACCCATCCGGGTGATCGACAGGCCGTTGATTTAGCTTATCGCAATTCTCTGGCAGCAAATAAACCCGGTTATGAGATAGAGCACCGGATTATTCTGAAGAATAGCGGGGAGCTCAGATTCGTATTTGAGAAATGCGAACATATCAAGGATGCTTCCGGAGAAATTATCAGGTCGGTAGGTATGGTGCAGGATATCACCGAAAAAAAGCTGGCTGAAGAGACCTTGAAAGAGAGCGAACAAAAATTCAGGAGCGTTGTGCAATCCTCGAGTGAGCTTATATTCAGTTTTAATCCCGATGAAACATATCGTTTTGTGAATAATGCGTATGGAAGAGTAATGGGCATAGACCCGGATGAGTTTATCGGTAAGACCAGGCATGAAATATTTCATTCTGAAGAGGTGGAAAGTGGAAGCGCAGTAATTCAGGAGGTATTCAGAACAGGTGAGAGGCGTGATCGGGAAGCTACCGTTAGAATACCATCGGGTGAGGTTAAGTACTTTCTGACGACAGTCGATCCAGTTAAAAACGACGATGGTGAGGTGATTTATGTAACCTGTGTTTCGAAGGATATAACCACGCTAAAGCAGTCTGAGCAGGCATTCCGGGAGAGCCAGGAAATCTTCCAAAGTTTCATGGAGCACAGCCCTATTTATGTGTTTTTCAAGGACAGGAATTTGAGGTCGTTGCACTTAAGCAGGAATTTTGAAACAATGACTGGAAAGCCTTTGGCTGAATTGTATGGCAAAAGTATGAATGAAGTTTTTCCGTCAGAATTTGCCTCTAATCTTGTATTGAATGACAGGGCATGTTTGGAATCTGGATTAGTTTTAACAACAGAGGAGGAACTTAAAGGAAGATCGTATTCTACTATACGATTTCCTATCAAAATTGAGGGCAAATCGCAATATCTTGCCGGATATACAATCGATATAACGGAACGAAAGAAAGCCGAACAGGCATTTAAGGAGAGTGAAGCCCAAGTCAAAGCCTTACTTGCAGCAATTCCCGATATGATCTTTGTTCTGGATAGTAATGGCGTATTTATCGATTACCATGGACCCTTAACTGTTGAATTGTATACACAACCTGAAGAATTCCTAGGTAGGAAGATGTATGATGTGCTACCGCCGGATATTGCCCAGATGTTTAATCAGGCTTTTGCAAATGTTCTTAAGACAGGGGAAGTTCAATTGTGTGAGTATTCCATGGAGCTGTCCGATGGATTGAACTATTATGAAGCTAAAGTTGCAGGTTTGGCTGAATCAAAATTCTTGACTACAATCCGGAACGTCTCCGGGTATAAGCGAGCCGAGGCAATAATCAAACAAAAAAATG
>CAIOOC010000648.1 GCA_903859795.1 uncultured Bacteroidia bacterium | reverse complement strand
CCGATGTATCAGGGAATTTACACTAATTCTCAGGTTGGAAATCGTCATCACGTCGTTGACGTGATATTGATGAATTATTTACACAAAAAAATTAAAGGGTTTGTCCACAGATTACACAGATTTTCACAGATTGTGATTTAAAGACCTGTACGTAGGTCTTTAAATTTTGAGGTAATCGGTGTAATCTGCGGACTCTTTTTATTTTTTTCGCGGATCTCTCTCTCTTCCGCTAATTATTTGATCATTCTTTTGTGCTCTAAGCTCTTTGCCCCAAAATTGATCAAAAGTCCGACCTTTGTTTTAGTGGCAGTGATATAATTTAGAAGCTGTGCCTCGTGGTCACCATTTAATGAACTTAGAGCTTTAAGTTCTACGATGATTTTTTCAAAACAAAAGAAATCAGCCGTATATTCTTTAGTTAGTTTTTCATTTTTATAATAGATATTCAGAATCTTTTCTCTTACATAGGGAATTTCCTGTCTCTTTAATTCAAGCTCAAATGCTTCCTGATAAACTGCTTCTAAAAATCCTGGACCAAGTTCATTGTGAACTTCCATAGCTACACCAATTAAATCATAGGTTTCGCTTTTGAATAGAAATTCTGCCATGACTTTGAATTTTATATTTTAATCTGTGTTAATCTGTGCAATTAGTGGACCCTTTTTTCTTTTCTCTTTGTGGACCCTTTCCACGAATTGTTTGTAGTTAGAGATTTTCAACCTATTTTTTTATCCACAGATTAAACAGATTAGCACAAATTATTAAGATGGTGTTTATTGTCACACCTGTGGTGTGAAATGTAGGTTTTATGCACTATTTATTAATTCTTTTTTGTCCACTATTTGCCCCGATTATATCAGGGAATTTACACTAATTCTTAGGTCGGAAATTTCCATCACGTCGTTGACGTGATAGGAATGATTCCTTTCCACTATGATAGCAAAGGGTTTGTCCACGAATTTACACGAATTTACACTAATTCTCAGGTTGGAAATCGTCATCACGTCGTTGACGTGATATTGAGAATCTGACTTAAGATTAAATTCCTCTATCATGCCAAAGGCATGATGCTAAAACTAATTGCTAAATAAATTCGTGTTAATTTGTGTAAATTAGTGGACCCTTTTTTACTTTTTTGTGTCCACTACTTGCTCCGATGTATCAGGGAATTTACACTAATTCTTAGGTCGGAAATCGTCATCACGTCATTGACGTGATATTGATGAATAATTTCCACAAAAAAATTAAAGGGTTTGTCCACAGATTTCAGCTTCGGTGATCCGCCAGTTAGCGGATTCACAGATTTGAATTGATATGTCTGCAAGCAGACATTAAGGATTAACACCAACGCTAATCTGTGTAATCTGTGGACCCATTTATTTTTTTGAGGATCATTTTTTGTCCACAACTTTCGCCAATTTATCGGGCGATTGTTCTTTGTCCATATAACCCTTTTTTTTGTCCACAGATAACACAGATTTTCACAGATTGGAATTGATTTGTCTGCAAGCAGACATATTAAATTAATTGAGTAATTATTTGATCATTCTTTTGTGCTCTAAGCTTTTTGCACCAAAATTGATCAAAAGTCCGACCTTTGTTTTAGTGGCAGTGATATCTCTAGTTGTTTGCTTCATAAATAACCGATCCTGTACTAAGAATTTCTTTTTTAAAACCACTATTTAATTCAATGAACCTCTTGTACATAGGTTTTGAATGCACAATCAGGTCGATATCCGCAAATTTACGTAATGAATTTAGGGCATTTGCAATCTTGAGCTTGATCTCCATCTTTTGGGCAAAGGATTCAAAAATGAAATTATCATTAGTTACAACCAATAAACCATTATTTGTTATTTAGGAAACTTACGATATATCTTATCACGTGTGTCGAAAGCTGCAAAAGTGATTGTCTCTTCATTAAGATAGAATCCAATCCTGTATTTCCCCTTTCGATACCGATATGCCGAAGGATGACCTTTGAGTTGTTTTACGTTGGGGATGGAGCTGATTTTGTCAGCCTTTTCAAAAAGTTCAATGCAATCAAGGATGATCCTTGAAAGAACCTTATCGCGAAGTTGAGAAAGTTCTTTTTCGAAAGGACTTAAAAATCTAACTTTCATCGTTTAGGATTCTATGAAGGGTATCGATCACCTTATCACGGCTAACCTCAGGTGTATCTTTATTCTTTTCCATGGACTGAAAAAGCCTTTCATCTGCATCACTCTCAATGGTAGCCGATTTTACTCCCATCCTTTTGGTCAATTCAAGAAAGAATTTTAATTCGGCTTTATCCTTTGGTTTGATAATTAGTGTTTCCATATCTTTTGTTTCTGCAAAATTAAGTATTAATCAACTCTTTTGAACCAGACCTAGGATCAAATGATCCTCAACTTTGATTAAGTTACATTATCCGCTGGCTGATTATAGATCATCTCCAGCGATTATTGGAAAACGCTGGTAAATAGTGATTGCACTTTGATGTATTGTTGCTCTAATTGTTTCGCGCAATGCGTCAGTGGACGGATACGTCCTTCAGTGGACGGAGCGGAGAGCGCAAAGGAAAAAGGATTCTGTCTTATTTTTTCTTTGCGTTTCTTAGCGAGCTTGGCGCGAACATTCTTTTTTTTTCGCGCAAAGAATTAATTTTATTGATTTTTAATAGTCTTAATTTGTAAATCAACCCTGGTTTATATCTGAGGGGGACAACGTTGAAAAGTTTTCTGAATAATGGGGAGGCT
>CAIOOC010000647.1 GCA_903859795.1 uncultured Bacteroidia bacterium | reverse complement strand
GAATCTGTTAACTTCAAATTCTTATTTGTTATTTATTTCCTTTCGTACCTACCGATCAGTCCTGCCTCGGCTAAAATATGTCTTTGCATTGCAGCCTGGACATCAGCCTTGGTCGCATTTTCTCTTAATTTTAATTCTCTATCAAGTGCGTAAAGTCTAAATACATACCTGTGTTCACGATCTGGTGGACAAGGTGGAGTGTAGGCATTAACGCCCCTAGTTCCGACTCCAACTATTCCATTCGGTATTGAATCTTCCGCAATCATTTTTGTATCCGGCGGAATATTAAAAACTACCCAATGATCCCACGCAGTAATGTTATAAGTATTTTTAGCAGACTCTGGTATATCTGGATCATCCATAAGAAGTACTAAACTAAGCGCTTTTGGGGGCACATCAGAAAAAATAAGCGGAGGGTTTACCCCTTCGCCATCACAAGTATACTGACTCGGTATTTTGCCATTCGTTTCAAACGCCATACTAGTGAGTTTCATAATATTATTATTATCATTATTAACATTAAGATTATATGAAATATATTTTTCTTATTCCCCCACTATATCCGCCAAGATGATGACCTTGCTTTGTGGACGGACTTCGATGACACCACCGATGATTTTAAATTTAGTTTCGTTGCCGTCTTTCTTTAATACAATCTCTCCTTTTTTGAGGGCTGAAACAAGTTGCATGTGTTCAGGTAAGACTTCAATTATACCGGTAGTAGAAGGCACAAAAACTGCCTCTGCTTCTCCTTCATAAGCAATTTTATCTCTACCAATAATTGAAATATTTAATTTCGCCATATTATTTCTTTTCTTCTGCTAACACATCTTCAATACTTCCCTTCATATAAAAAGCTTGTTCGGAAACGTGGTCATATTTTCCAGCTAAAATTTCTTCAAAGCTTTTTATGGTCTCTTCAAGCGGAACATATTTTCCACTTCGTCCGGTAAATTGTTCTGCCACGAAAAATGGCTGTGAAAGGAATTTCTGAATTCGGCGTGCTCGAGACACGGCAAGTTTGTCGTCGTCAGTCAATTCATCCATACCAAGAATTGCGATGATGTCTTGCAAATCTTTATAACGTTGCAAAATTTTCTGAATATTTCGAGCGACATTGTAATGTCTCTCGCCAATAATATTTGGATCCAAAATTGTAGAAGTAGAATCAAGCGGATCAACGGCTGGATAAATACCAAGCTCAGAAAGCGGACGAGAAAGCACCACTGTAGAGTCCAAGTGCGAAAATGTCGTAGCTGGAGCTGGGTCGGTCAAATCGTCGGCTGGCACGTAAATCGCTTGCACAGAGGTAATAGAACCTTTATCTGTCGAAGTAATACGTTCTTGTAAATTTCCCATCTCTGATGCCAAAGTTGGCTGATATCCTACTGCTGAAGGCATACGGCCAAGCAAGGCAGACACCTCAGAACCTGCTTGAGTAAATCGGAAAATGTTGTCCATAAACAAAAGCAAATCTTTTCCTTCAACATCACGAAAATGTTCTGCCATAGTTAAGGCTGAAAGAGCCACACGAGCACGAGCTCCTGGCGGTTCATTCATTTGTCCGAAGACGAGCATTGTTTTGTCTAGCACTCCAGAATCCTTCATTTCCCCATAAAGGTCATTACCTTCACGAGTTCTTTCTCCGACTCCAGCGAACACAGAATATCCTCCGTGTTCAGATGCGATGTTACGAATTAATTCTTGAATGACAACAGTCTTACCGACGCCAGCTCCTCCAAAGAGACCAACTTTTCCACCTTTCAAGAATGGACACATGAGATCAATAACTTTAATTCCAGTTTCCAAAACTTCTGTCTTTGGGGATTGTTCAGCAAAGGTCGGAGCTTTTCGGTGAATCGGCATTCGTTTAATATTTTTTGGCGCGGGCATTTCATCAATTGCATTTCCGACAACATCAAACATTCTGCCGAGTGTTTCCATTCCTACTGGCACAGTAATTGCAGACCCCGTATCTATTACTTCTTGTCCGCGAGCCAAGCCATCAGTGGATGACATAGCGATAGTGCGCACTTCATTTAAGCCTAAATGTCCTGCGACTTCTAGCACTAAATCTTTTTCAACTCCTTTTGCATCTTTGAGTTTTACGACTAGCGCATTTAAAAGTGCTGGCAATTCGCCTTCAAATCTTACATCTACGACCGCTCCTATAATTTGTGATATTTTTCCTTTTTGCATTTTATTT
>CAIOOC010000646.1 GCA_903859795.1 uncultured Bacteroidia bacterium | reverse complement strand
TTTTATTTTTCATCCTGGCAATTTCAAGTTCCTATGGGCAAGAACTCAGTCTGGACAGTTGTCAGTCAATGGCCAGAAGAAACCACCCTTTGCTTAGGCAGGCTGGTATTATTGATCAAATCTCGGAACTTCGTCAACAAAATATTGAGACTTTAAACCTGCCTCAATTTGATCTTACTGCCAAAGGTTCATGGCAATCGGATGTGACTAAACTAACGATGAAATTGCCACCAACTATTTCGTTACCTCAACCACCTTCAAAAGACCAGTATAAGGCCTATGTTGATATTAAACAACGAATTTATGACGGAGGAGTTGCAAAAAAGAGTAAAGCCCTTGAAGAGGCTGACAGACTGGTGACAAGACAACAAAATGAAACCGAGTTATACAAAATCAAGGAGACTGTAAATACCCTGTATTTTAACGCATTACTTATCCAGGAGAATTTAAGAATTGTTAGTCTTAAAAGAGAAACACTTGTCGAACAAATTAAAACTATCAGTTCGGGAGTTGAGAATGGCGTTTCTTTGCCTAATAATCTCGATCAGTTAAGGTCAGAAAAACTGCTTACAGATCAGCAGGAGGTGGAACTTAAATCAGCCTTTCAAACGACGCGTGCATTGCTTGAAATTGTTACAGGTAATTCAGTTTCTGAATACACAACATTTTCAAAACCAACACTTTCCAATATTGCCATCAATGGTGATATTGGGCGTCCTGAAATTTTGCTCTTTACATTGCAGCAATCTAAACTTGACAAAAGTGCAGAAATTCTGAAAAATTCACGAAACCCGCTTATTTATGCCTTCGGGCAGGGAGGATACGGACGTCCGGGATTTAATATGCTCGACAATAACTTCTCCGATTTTTATATGGTTGGAGCTGGTTTATCCTGGAATATCTGGGACTGGCACAAAACACGCAGAGAAAGATCGACTATAAAGCTTCAGCAGGATATTATTAATTCGAACCTGGATAATTTCACCCGATCTGTAAAAATGTCTCTTAAGCAGGAAGAGAACAATGCCTTGAAAATCAAAAATTTAATAACTACAGATGAACAGTTGGTCTTGATAAAGGATCAGATAACCCGACGTTCTGAATCGTCCCTGAAAAACGGAGTTATCACCTCAGCTGATTATATCCGGGATCTGAACGCTGCCCTGCAGGCCAAAGTCAATCTCGAGACACACAAAGTGCAATTATTACAAACTGCCGTAAATTACCAGACTATCAAAGGGAATAAATAACAAAAAAATCAGATAATAGGATGATTCCTTCTCTGAATCAGAATCTTAAAACTCGTAAAATAATAACCATTCAAAATATGAAAACAATTTTCTTTTTATCGCTAATCCTGATTTTAGGGTCCTGCTCGAACAATCAAACAAAGTCGTCCTGCCGGGCGATTACGAACGCTACGAGCAGTTTTCCAACTGGATGTTCGGCTACGCCTACGATTTCACGCCGGACGTGGAGCAGACTTCGATTGACGAGGGCTATTTCGACC
>CAIOOC010000645.1 GCA_903859795.1 uncultured Bacteroidia bacterium | reverse complement strand
ATCTGTTGCAACCGACAAGTTTGAGGCATCACTTGTAGAACCAATAAAAACATTCCAGAAAGCAAACGGACTTTTAGATGATGGAATTATAGGAAAGCCAACGATTGATAAACTAAATACTAAACCAGTCGAATATATTGAAAAAATAAAATTAAGTATGGAAAGGTTCAGGTGGTCGACTTATTCTGATTCATCAAAATATATCCTGGTAAACATTCCGGATTTTTATCTTCACATGATTGATAACGGGCAGGAAAAATTCAGTATAAAAGTCTGTACTGGAAGAAGAAAGTCTGACAATTTTGAAGAAAGGATGAAATATTATGTTAAGAACCATAAATGGCAGGTAAAGCCAAACGATTGGGAAACCCCGCAGATATGGGGTCAGGTAACACATATGGTGTTAAACCCTACCTGGTCTGTCCCGCCAAGTATAGTGAAGGAAGAAATTTACCATGCGATTATGAAAGACTCCACCTATTTGAAAAAGAGAAATTTCAAAGTATATAAGAATGGAAAAGCAGTAGATATAGCGAGCGTTAATCTTAGGAACTATTCTCCCAATAAAATTCCTTATTCGTTTGTCCAGGACCCGGGAGCTGGGAATGCATTAGGGAAAATAAAATTTATATTCAAGAATAAGTTCGGTGTTTATCTGCATGATACTCCGACAAGAGGGCCTTTCTCAAATTCTGTAAGAGCGGTTAGTCATGGATGCATGCGGGTTGAAAAACCATTTCAACTTGCCGAATATATTCTAAAAGGTCATTCAAAATGGAATGCTGATTATATTAAAATTGAGACAGGGTTTGCTGTCCCGGATAACACTATAGTTGCCGAGTTTAAACGTAAACGGGATGATTTAAGGCGCGGTTCAAGTTATGGGAAGACAACGGAAGTTAAACTTGAGCAGTACTTGCCGGTTTACGTAGATTATTTTACGGCATGGGTAGATGATAACGGTATAGTTAATTTCAGACCGGATATTTATAGCAAAGATAAAATCCTGTCAAGATTTCTTTTTGTAAAAGAATAACCACACTACTAAATTTTCTTTGAATGATAACAGGCCGCGAATAAAAACGCGGCCTGTTTCAGTTATCAGGCGTTTTAGATTTAAACGAAAAACTAGATCCACGAACTTGTATTTACCCGTCATCATAAAAAAAATCCATTCATAACATAATAAGGCATCATTGATAAATTAATTTGACTTTGTATTGCAGGGAATTTATATTTCGTCAGTAAACGAAATGAGATTATGTTAGAAGACAAAACCAAAATATTCAAAGCGCTATCCGACCCAAACAGGTTAAGGATTATAAAGGCATTGCAGACAAAGGTGCTTTGTGTGTGCGAGATAAGAGAATTGCTTCAGTTAGCAAACTCTACAGTTTCGCAGCATCTGAGTATTCTTAAGGAAGAGGGTTTCATCATTGAAGAAAAGTCGGGCAAATGGGTAAACTATTCCATTAATCCCAGACCTTCAGACCCCAGGATAAGCGCAATACTTTCAACTATTGATTTCTGGATAGGCGATGACAGCGTAATAGTTTCTGATAAGAAGAAAATATTTTCTCTGGACAGAATGATGATATGCTGCTGACCAATTTATTTATAGAACATTTCGGTAAAAGACGAAATACTTTATTTGAAATATAATTTATTATATAATTCTGCCGAGGGATTATGACCACAAATATTAATAAGCTCTCTTTTCTTGACCGTTATTTAACACTGTGGATATTCCTGGCAATGTTT
>CAIOOC010000644.1 GCA_903859795.1 uncultured Bacteroidia bacterium | reverse complement strand
CTCTTTTTTCAATAACAGGGGCTGTTTTTAACTGGATAATCTGTTGTTTTTCCAATTTATCCTCCAGTCGCTTTATTCCGGCATCTATTCCTGCGAGCTTAATCTTCATATTATTATAATCAACATCCAGCGCCTCTTTGGCTATGGCAACAGCTTTACTCTGTTCATAATAGTTGATTATATTTTTCTCTTTATTAAAATTAAGAAGTTTATCTTCTCCAATCTTTAACCGCTGTGTTGCCTGGCTAACCTGGTATTCGAAATATTTTATTACCGCATCCGACCTGTTTTCTTTTATTTCTTTATAGTTCTTAATTAATACGCTGGTAAAAAAGATAAGTGTTTGTTGGCAAATTCCGGGATCGTCGGATGTGAACTTAAGCTTTACCAAATCGCTGCTGCCAATTCTTTCAGATTTTATCGATGAGATCTCCGTTGGTGAGATTAATGAATAATGGAGACCCTCGTGATTTAAGAGCCTATAAACAAAGTTGGTGTCGCTGCTGCGCAGCATTGCAGTCAGATTTTTTACGGTTTGCTCGAAAGCAGCCTGGTTAATTGACGAGGGAAGTGCTTTTGATTTTTGAGTTGATGCATAAAGTTTTGAAAATGAAAATGTTACATTGCTATCCGAAGGAGTTGCCAATGCTAGTGTATCTTTAAGATGAGTATTTTGAAGATGGTCAGGTTGTTCGCTTTTACTTAATGTGAGTTTTTTGCCAACACTGATACCATTGTCTTTAAGCCCATTCAGATCTTTGATTTGTTCAACAGATATTCCATATTGTCGCGAAATTGAGAAGAGCGTCTCATTAGGTCTTACAGTATGGGTCATATTTTCAACTTTTTGCACAATCTTTTTGGCAGTATCTGCTGGAGGTAATAGTTTTTTCTCTTCTGACTTTAAAGATTGACCATCTGATTTTGCTACAAGAGACAAAATGTAGGGAGGTGTAATTTTTCTTACATATTCGAAGGATTTTTTTGAAATATAGAGTGGATCGGGTTCAGCGAGCATTAAATGCTGCGCCAATAAACTGATTGCAACCTCTTGCTGGGTTTCACGTGAACTTATAACATTGATCAGGTTATCAAAGGCGGTATTGTTGGCGTAATAGCTAAATGATTTATCCATCTCAACACTTGATCCGGAAGCAATTCCTGTATAAAGTGTAGTATCCGAAGAGTAGGTGAAACTTGGATTTTTCGTCATAAACATAACGAGACCAGCCAGAATTATAGGCAAAAGGAGCAAGAGAACAAAATGCTTGCGCAACAATCGTAATAGTTCGATTATCGTCATGTATTATTCTAAATCGTTTGAAAGTTTAAATTTAATACCAACAACCTCTTCCAAAATCATAAAGGCTGTATGAAAATCCATCTTTGAACTTTCTAAATCTGCCTCTGTTCTGGCTGATATTTCTGATATTCGAGCATATTCAGTTATCGAAACGGCACCATTTGTATAATCCTTTTCAACAATTTGCATAGTAATTTTGGAAGTTTCTGCATATTTCCACTTGATTTTAAGTACACGATGCTTTACAATCAGATCATTATAAAGTTTTATTACAGACTGGCGCAAATCATTACGCTGAACTTGCGAAAATTTTTGTGCTTGTTCAATGACTGCTTTATCCTGGTGGATCTGATTCTTTCGATTAATAATGTCGTAAAAAGGCATCTTGATGTATGCGCCAACTCCATAATTTAATTGATTACTCCTTGAAGCAAGTAATGCCGGGTTTTGCCCTTCAGCAGTATTAGTCGAAAAATTGTCGAATGTGCCATAACGTCCATCAGCCTGTATACCTACGTTTCTAACCCATTGTTTTTGATCAGATTTAAGTTTGTATCTG
>CAIOOC010000643.1 GCA_903859795.1 uncultured Bacteroidia bacterium | reverse complement strand
GAAATAAAACTTCATTCCGTGTTTTTCTGCAAGTCTCAGATACATATCAACAAGATCGACAGAGGGCATGTAGCAATTATGTTTTTTCAGAAGATACGGTGAGGGAAAGGTTATAAATTTCCGGTAACCGGAACGGATTAATATTACAGTGTCGATGCCAATGGCTTTCATATGGGCAAAATCCTGATCCCACTCCTTTTCCCCCCAGTTTTGGTGAGGGATGTCGTGAGAGATCTCATCCAGAAAAGTTCCCGTGATTTTGAGACCTGCGGCTTTAGGCACAATCAGCGTGCTCTCATTTTCTGCAAACGGCAACTCCTCCTTGATGGGCCCGGCCATTGCTGACATAGGAACTGCCATTGCTGCTATCCCTGACAAAGAGGCTTTTTTAAAGAAATCGCGACGTGAATTTTGTTCGGTTGGCATAGGATTAATTTATTGGATAAGACGAATAGTTCAAACAAATATGACAACAAAATAGTGATGATCGGCTAATTAGCGGCTGGCTGCTAGCTACTGGCAAAGATACTTTTAGCCGGTCACTAATCATCAAATATCTGGAACTCGAAAAGGTAATTTGAACTTAATTGAGTCTGCAAACAGCCATTGCGAGTGAGCCAGAAGCCAGTTGCCAGCAGCTAGTAGCCAGCAGCTAGTAGCCAGATGCCAACAGCCAGCAGCTTAAAAAAAATTATCAGAACTCCAGAATCTTCCAGATTTCGTATAACCCGCGTGGGACATGGAAACACCCCTTCCATTTCCCCCCTTTAAGTTGGAGTAACGGATTTCCTTCACGATTCAGGTAGCCATACCATTCAGGATATTCGGGATCTTTGAAGTGTTTCCATGTATATTCATGGATGATTTCAAACCATTTCCTGCATTCTTCATTCCCGGTCAGACGATACCCTTTGGCCATAGATATCAGGGTTTCGATATGTACCCACCAAAGTTTCTGATCCCATTCGAGTTGTTGGGTCGGATGTCCCTTGACATCAAGAAAATAAAATAACCCCCCATGCTTTTTATCCCAACCGAACTCCGTTGTGTGAAGGAGAATTTCAATTGCCCGGTTGATTAGTGCCTTATCTTTATTACGAACTGCAAGGTCCATCATAAACCACATCGACTCGTTAGTATGCCCAGGATTTACCAGCCTACCTTCAAACGAATCGCTGAAATTTCCTTCAGGAGTCACACTCTCAAGAATCAAACCTGATGTCGGGTCGTAAAAAACTTCCATAACCTCGCTGATCAGCGGCCGAATGGTTTTGTTGACCTCTTCACTGCCAAGGATATCTTCCATGATTAGTGAAAGGTTGCACAGTATCATAGGGAGCGAAAAACTTTTCAACGGACGGGTACCAGGATAGGCCTTATTGTAAGCCCCTTTTGGATTCTGCTGTCGTTGCTGAATATTCCGGAAAGTTTGCATGGCTATTTGTTTGTCTTCTTCGTCACCGGTGGCTTTGAAGAGTTCACTAAATGCCATTGCAGCAAAGCAATCTGAAAAGATATTGTAAGGTTGTACTAGTGGCTTCCCGTCACGTGTCAGCGAAAAATACCAGTGTCCGTTATCATCACGGCCATAATTCTTCATGAATTCAGCTCCATGCAAAGCCATATCAAGCCACTCCTGCCTCTTTTCCACCTTATTGTATAACATCGAGAACATCCAGACTTCCCGTCCCTGGAGCCACATAAACTTATCGGTATCAAAAACATTCCCTTTGCGGTCAAGACACGTAAAAAATCCACCCTGCTGATTGTCCTTCGAATGGTTCAGCCAGAAAGGAATTACGGAATCAAGCAGTTCATTTTTATATTGCCCCACATATTTCGCTAATTCATTCATAATAAATAATTTACTAATAATCTTTTAGTTCTCTTCCGGATTTTTATTCAGTATAATTTCCGTCAAATCCAATTGTTCTGGTTTCAAATGGCCTGATTAATTCATCAGCCAAAATACTTATTTCTCTCTTAGTCACAGTAGTATTCTCATCATATTTGCGACCGATTTTTTTATTCCAGAGTTGTTCAATCTGAGTTGCTACATCCTTTTTTAAATATTGAGACAGAAGTGCTGACAATTTTCCAAGGGTAAGTGGTGATTTATCGTCTTGAAGTATTGTGTTTTTATCAAAGGAATGCAGACCCTGGCAAAATTCGTTTATACTTAGTGTAGTATCAGGATAAAACCAGGTACGGTTAGCCCACTGAAAAGATTCCCCTTTTGCTTTTAGAATTCCTGAAACTGTCACGCGCTGGATAGCCTGAAAGGCCTTATCTGCAGGAGTCACATCAATCAGCGGCATCAAATAGGCATTTGCATCGAGCAAAGTCTGTTGAATCTGGTGAATATTGATCTTCCGGGGCTCCTGATTATTTTTAACACTCAGGGCGGCAATAACTCCGGCTGCCTGTCCTGTAAGCAAAACACATGGTTGCAAACGGGTCGCACCATTAACAATATTTGAGACTGAAATTGCTTTATCTGCCACAATTAGACCCTCAATCTGTTCTGGAATCAGTGTACCTATCGGAATATTGAATGATGGAACAGGCGGAAATTTAATTTTTGGTGCCTTTGGATTACAACCATGATGATGATCAACAGGGTAATCTCCGACAGAAATTCCAGTACGATACAAGGGTCTTCCTTCGTATCGTTTAATTACGTCGGTAATTGTGAGTCTTTTAATCCCGTGTAACCTACGTCCCTCGCGGTGATAAGGGACAAAAGCTAATTTATCGGCAGTTGAAAACTCATCATCCGCAAGACCAATATGCTTAAATCCGAGTTCTGTCTGAATAAAATAAACAAATCCAAGCGTTTTATCTTTAGCTTTTTGAAGTTCGGTCTGACGTTTAGTCCAATCCATTTCGACAACATCAAGGTAAATATCGTTCCCCTTATTCGGCCAGTTGATCATAAATTTGTTATTTGGAAGCCGGCCATAATCCAGCATCTTCCGGCAATCGTTAAGCATATTGTCCTCAGCCGCCGTGCATGCTCCCCGGTATAAAACGGGATTATAATTGTTGGGTTTGGGAATTGTTTTATCAGCGCCTTTCCCATAATCCTTTAATATAGCTGCCCAGGTAAGATCCTGAATAATCTCATTTGCTTTTTCGGGGGCACACTCTTCTCCTGTTACAGAGCGTGACTCCATGCCTAAATCATATCCAGCCCCTGCCATAGCCAGTGCATCACCAAGATCGGTGGCATCAATGACTACTTTGGCAAGTATCTTAAGTTTCTCATTTTTCTCATTTTCAAAGATAGCCCCTGTTACCAGGTTCCCCTTTTTGAGTATACCTGAAAGATGGTAACCATAAATCACCGAAAGCTGCTTTTCGGCTGCAGCCATCGACTTAAAAATCTGATCCCCAACATGAGGTTCAAACTGGGTATAGCTGACCCAGCCAGTTGCCAATGCAGCAGCTCCACCGTAATGTGCCCTGAGTTTAACACGGAACTCTTCCCATATTCCGGAATATAACTCATGGTTACCGTCGGTTGCGCTTACCGCAGCGGCAGTAAGCATACCCCCAAGCCAGGGTGTCTCTTCAACGATGATTGTTGGTATATTCAATTTTGCTGATTGTATCCCGGCCGATGTACCGCCTGTTGTACCTCCGATTACCAATACAGAGGTCTGTCTGGTTTGAACTCCAGAGGCAGTGGATTCGTATCCACAAATTGCAAAAAAGAAAACAATCAGATACAATTT
>CAIOOC010000642.1 GCA_903859795.1 uncultured Bacteroidia bacterium | reverse complement strand
TAAATAAAATAAAATTTTCAATTTTTTCTAAACTTTAAAAATATTCTGATATGAAAAAGATTAAAATTTTAATAGTTATACTGCTAATGCAGTTGGTGTGTTTTAACACCTTAAAATTAAATGCTCAGGATTATTATCCAATAGTTGATACCACAATAAATAAAATGTGGTGTAACCTTGGAATATGTACTGGCTGTGGACCGGGTGATCAGGATAGTGCAATATACTTTTATAAACTCAGCGGGGATACGGTAATCAATAGTAAAACTTATAAAAGAATACTCCATTTGGATACCAAACATCACAACAATAGATACGATTGGTTCAGTGATGGTTTTATGAGAGAAGAAAATAAAAAGGTGTATTACACCGATAAATTTTCCAAAAGAGAATGGCTTAACTATGATTTCAGCAAGCAGGTTGGTGATACGTTCCTAAGTGGAATACGCAAGGTTAGCGCAATAGATGAGGTAATGATTTATAATAAATTGAGAAAACATTATTACATTGTCGATGATAATGGTCACGCCTGCGATGAATGGATTGAAGGAATAGGAAGTATAACATTCCAACTACTAACTCCAAATTCATGCGGTACAGTTGGTTCTATGAATGTAGTCCTCTGTTATTCTGAAGACAATGTTGTGAAGTTCACAAATCCTAGATTTAATTTATGCTATTCTAAAAACCCTGATGCACTGATAAATACCAACAAACTTTGGAGTATGCAACGAATTACTGTTGCAAATCCATCTTCTTATTGGTCATATTATTTAAAAATAATTGACCAAGATACTACTATAAACAATAAAATTTATAAAAAAGTTCTTAGATCCGATGATGAATTTCATTTGAAATGGGAATATTATTGTTGTCTCCGTGAGACTTTTGATAAAAAAATCTATCGAATAGGAGGACCAACAGGGATAGATAAGGGCAATGACACAATTGAATACCTTATTTATGACTTTAATCTTAAAAAGGGAGATAAATTTGTGGTAGGAAAAGTTGATTCTGTGAAGGATGTTATTATTGGTGATAGATCCCGTAAATGCTTATACTTTGGAAATAATTATTGGGTAACTGATACTTGGATTGAGGGTATAGGTAGTCTGTGTGGATTACTTAATGTCGGTTTGTGTTCTTGGATGGGTGGTGAATGCTCCTTGTTGTGCTATTTAGAAAATGACACAATTAAATATCATAATTCCGAATACAATTATTGTTTTTATAAAAAATCAGTAAATATTGAAGAATTAGAAAGAACTAATTTAGGAATTAAAATATATCCAAATCCAGCAAACATTCAATCTGTTATTAGCTATGATCTATCTGAAAAATCCAATGTAATCTTTACAATTTACGACATGATGGGTAGAGAAGTTGATAAACTTATAAAAATAAATGAAGATGTAGGTGAACATAAAATCACCTATAATGTAGAAAAATTAAGAAATGGAACTTATTTTTATAGGTTAACAGCAGGAGCACATAGTTCTTATAACAAAATCATTGTAATTAAAAATTGAATCATTTAAATTTTAAACTATTAAAAAGGTTTACTGAATTCTAGT
>CAIOOC010000641.1 GCA_903859795.1 uncultured Bacteroidia bacterium | reverse complement strand
TACGATATCCAGGAATTCCGAAAATCGGAAGAGGAGTTAAAAGGAACAGCAAAACGGTGGAATGAGATGCTTGTTAATGCGGCAAATGACCTTCCAAAGTTTCTCCATTTTGATGATTAGCTTATGAATAATTGACCGGGTGGCTATTCAATTCCTGAACAGCCACCCGGTCACTTTCACTGAATTTGAATTTTTCCGGATAATTAATTACCTTTTTAACTTATACTTTCGCAAATCAAATGTATGCGGGTATTCAGGATCGGGTTCGATAATTGGTGGAGTGAGCGTGATTTTCTGATTTTTATCTACTTTATTTTCAAGAATATACCTTTGAATTTCGCTGCTTATATCCCTTGGAGTATAAACTCCCTGAGTGTGATTTTCGTTGTAGAAACGTGAAACCCGCCTTCCTTCAGCCTCAAAACTGTTCACAGGAAAGGCATCATAGGCCCTTCCTCCCGGGTGGAAAACATGGTAAGTACATCCTGCCACCGATTTACCAACCCACAAATCAAATATGTCGAACACCAGGGGTGTATCAATTCCAAGATTCGGATGAAGCGCTGACGGTGGTTGCCATGCCCTGTATCGAACTGAGGCAACGAATTCTCCTTTTGTTCCAGTGTTGACCAATGGGACCCTCATCTCATTGCATAAAATGGAGTAACGCTCTGCTGTTAAGCCGGTTGCTCTTAATTCAATTCTCTCTACGGAAGAGTCGACAAACCTTGCGGTTCCTGAGCTCGACATCTCCTCGCCCAGGACATTCCAGGGTTCAATAGCTGTACGTAATGAAAGTTCTACATCTTTAAACTTCACCCTTCCAATATGAGGGAAGCGGAATTCAAAAAATGGCTCCAACCAATTGATATCAAACGGATAACCTGAGTTATTCAGTTGACTTACAACATCTTTAAGGTCATCTTTTACAAAATGATGTGTTAGAAATTTGTCGTGTAATTCAGTACCCCATCGAACCAATCTACCCTTGTATGGTTTTTCCCAGAACCACGAAACCAGGGTTCTTATGAGCAGCAGCTGAACAAGACACATTTGTTTGTTTGGAGGCATATCGAAGCCTCTCAATTCCAGAATTCCCAATCTGCCTGTTGAAGAATCGGGTGAATAAAGTTTGTCTATGCAAAACTCGGCCCTGTGAGTGTTACCTGTGAGGTCGATAAGTAAATTTCTTAATAACCTGTCGACCAACCAAAAGGGAACTTCGCCATTCCCTGGATCGGGAATCTGGTCAAGGGCAATCTCAAGTTCATAAAGCATCTCCTGCCGTCCCTCGTCAACTCTTGGCGCCTGACTTGTAGGTCCAATGAATGCAGTTGAAAACAAATATGATAAACCAGGATGGTGCTGCCAGAAGGTAATCATGCTTCTCAAAAGATCAGGACGCCGCAGGAGTGGGGAATCTGACGGGGTGATTCCACCGAGAGTAATATGATTTCCTCCCCCTGTTCCTGTGTGTTTTCCGTCGAGCATAAATTTCTCTGAACCAAGCCGGGTTTCAAGGGCCGATTCAAAAAGAATATCGTAGTTATTTACAACTTGATGCCATGATTTTGCAGGATGAATATTTACTTCAATTACACCGGGATCCGGAGTGACCATTAATTTTTCGATCCGATTATCTTTGGGAGGTGCATATCCTTCTACAATAACAGCGATTTGAAGTGCCTCAGCAGTAAGTTCGATCGCCGCAACCAAATCCAGGTAATGTTCTATTAGTTCTGACGGAGGTAAAAAGAGGTGGATTTTGCCATCCCTAATCTCTGCAACGATCGCAGTTCTAATTGTAAATGAATCAAATAAAGTGGTAAAATCCTCTTCTTTCTCTTTTGATTTCTGAAACGGAAGGTGCTTATTTTTTTTGATTTCATCTTCCTCCTTACTCAGAATATAATCTTTCGGATTTAATAAGTCGTCAGGAATAGAGTAATCAGGTTTCATCTTTGACCGTTCTTCGACTGATTGATGAAAATCACCCAGATTTCCAGTCTCTTCAAAGGGACTTCTGTCGATAGGTTTAGGTTTTTTCGACTCAGGCATTACCGGCAGTGAATCCAGAGGCAAACGATGTCCCATCTGGGAATTTCCCGGAATAAGGAACATATTTTCTCCGCGGAATTCCCACTTGCAGGAGATCCACCCATTTTTTGAATAGGCCCACTGAAGCGGAAGCACATAACCGGCAGGGTTGTTTAAACCTCTGTCTAATTGGTCCATAAGTGTCTGTCGTTCAAGTGAATCTTTAAGATTAATTTTTGCAGGGTCAATATTTACAGGAAGTTTGCGTTCGGTCCACAGGTAGTAAAACGCATCCTCGTACCCCGCATGGATATTACTCTCAGATACTCCAAGCATTTTGGTCAGGTGAGCCATAAAACTCCTGACATCTTCGATTGTATAGTTGTACTCTTTACTAAAATCAGCAAGTAACTTCCTGTTTTTCCAGACTGGCTTTTTGTCTTTTCTCCAATAAAGTGCCATTTGCCATCTGGGAGTCGGTTCACCGGGATACCATTTCCCCTGACCGAAATGAAATAGACCCCCTGTGCCAAAATGTTCACCGAGCTTTTTAATCAGCGAATTGGCCAGAATTTGTTTCTCTTTACCATCGGCAGCGGTATTCCACTGATCCGATTCCATATCATCAACAGATACAAACGTGGGTTCTCCACCCATAGTAAGACGAACGTCTCCAACATTCAATTTGCGATCCACCAAATCTCCAAGTGCCATTATACCAGCCCATTGCTCACCGCTATATGGTTTTGTTACGCGTGGATCTTCGTGAATGCGAATAACCTCATTTGAATGGAAAAACTCCACATTGCACGGATCAATTGCCCCGCTAATAGGTGCTGCGCTTGAGGGTGCAGGGGTACAACACAATGGAATGTGCCCTTCACCTGCCAATAATCCGGATGTTGGGTCCAGACCGATCCAACCGGCACCTGGAATATAAACCTCACACCAGGCATGTAAATCGGTGAAATCTTCCTCGGTTCCGGAGGGGCCATCCAGGGCTTTCTGGTCAGCTTTGAGCTGGACGAGATAGCCCGATACAAACCGTGATGCAAGCCCCAGGTGCCGCATCGATTGCACCAGCAGCCAGGCTGAATCTCTGCAGGAACCCAATTTTTTTTGCAAGGTCTCTTCGCAGGTAAATACTCCTGGCTCCATTCTGACCGTATATTCAAGTTCTTTGTAGAGTTCACTGTTAACTGCAACCAGGAAATCGACGATGCTCAAATCTTTCAATCGGTCAAGTTTCTTTATCCATTCTTTTAAAAGGGGACCATCTTCGGCAATTTCAAAATAGGGGGCCAACTCTTTGATATCCTGTTCCACATATTGAAAAGGGAATTTCCCGGCATACTCTTCAACAAAGAAATCAAAGGGGTTAATAACTGTCATCTCAGCAATTACTTCAACTCCAACTTTAAATTCTTTGACTTTTTCATGCATGACTATCCTTGCCAGGTAATTACCGAAAGGATCCTGCTGCCAATTTATAAAATGTTCCTTCGGTTCAATATTAAGAGAGTAGGAGTGGATTTTTGTACGGCTGTGCGGCGCAGGTTTTAAGCGGATTACATGGGGGCCCATGTTTATTAAATGATCGTAATGGTATGATGTATTGTGTTTTATAGCTATAAGAATTGCCATATTTCTGAATTTAAAAATGTTGAATGATCCTCTAAAAACCTTTTTGTGATCATTTATCTACTAGTATTTTTTATGTATTTCTAACGTCTGACAATTACTTTTTGTTCTGTGCTTGAGCAGCGAAACGGCATACCTTCAATATCTTTTTTTCCACCACATCCGGAGTCTTTCGAGGATTTTTTGCTCAG
>CAIOOC010000640.1 GCA_903859795.1 uncultured Bacteroidia bacterium | reverse complement strand
GTTCTTCAAATGGTTAAAGCAACATCTGAGAATTAAGAAATTCTGGGGTACAACTGAAAATGCCGTTCGGATTCAAATCTACGTTGCCATATGTACTTACTGCTTAGTGGCAATAGTCCAAAAAGACATGCAACTTGATAGAAGTACATACGAAGTCTTACAGATTTTGAGTATATCATTGACCGATAAAACTCATCTTCGAGATCTCTTTGATAAAACTAAATTTCAAAATGACAAAGAACGATGTAGGCTTAATGAGCCAAGTTTATTTAATTTTTAATAACGTCCCAATTTTAATGGGACACTAGTGGGATTTGTATTTTTATTGTCGTTTTCATTATAGCTTTTTTCAATAAATTGAATAATTGTGGTTTATAATTACGGCGGGTGTGATCTTTCTCCAATTAATTTTCTTCACTCGCTCTCAGCAAGGTATAAATAAAAATCTGAACTGAAAGTTTTTTAATTTGGTAATTCTTAAACTTTGCGCCTTGGCGGCTCTGCGTGATTTTTCTTTTTACCCACGCAAAGACGCGAAGTCGCAAATAGTTATGATACACTATTTTATCTTTGCCTCTACTCAGGATAGACTCTGATGAAAATCATAATCTACCTATAATATTACCGACAGATTCCTGCCAAGATGAACTGTTTTTCCCCTCTCAGTAAACAGATCAATGGTTTTCTCCTGATAACGAATTCTGCACGGACCCCCCGATTTCGAAAAAATATCAGCACTTTTAAGCATGCCATTTTCCCAGACAATATTTACCTCGAAATTACCCCTTGCGCACAATCCCCTGACACTTCCGGTTAAAAATGCAGGTGACAGGGCTGGCAACAACAGGATTTCGCCATTATGGCTTTGCATCAGCATTTCGCCAATTGCAGCTGTAATGCCGAGATTACCATCAATTTCCCAGTATTTTTCAAAAAATTTGCTCGTAAAGTTAGGGAATAGTGCAAGTTTAAAATGGCGGTCGAGCACTGTTTGAAGTTCTGCACCATTTTCGAGCCGGGCATAAAAATTTGCTGGGAATGCCCCTGTCCATGATCCAGCGTTATATGCTTCACCTGGTTTACGAACAGCAATTGTTTTACTGATTGCCTTGGCAAGCTCCGGTGTTTTTCTCAACGAGATGAGATGGCCGGGCGCCAGACCCCATCCCTGAGCCACCTGACCACCCAAAGGATTTGCAGGTTGCCAAGGATCAAGCCATTCCTGAAGTTGCCCTGTTACAGGATCAATCAGCATTGGAGGCAGTTTAGGTAAAAGTGTGGAAAGCTGATCGGAAAACTCTTTATCTTTTCCCAATACTTTTGATGCATCAATGCAGTAATTGAAGAGGCTTCGGATTATCTGCATATCCTGCGAAGCTCCCAGGCAAGCCCAACCTACCACTCCATCGGGGCGGATGAAATTATTCTCGAACGACATGGATGGATTGGTCACGAGCCAACCGGTTTTGGGGTCTTTCTGAAGGGCGTCAACAAAAAACAGTGCTGCACCCTTCATTGTCGGCCAGACATCAAGAAGATACTCTTTATCCAGCGTAAACAGATATTGTTCCCATAAATGATG
>CAIOOC010000639.1 GCA_903859795.1 uncultured Bacteroidia bacterium | reverse complement strand
TTAATAGTAAACCGATAAGATATAGAGATCCCTATCCTAATAACTTTGATATTTACTCAGATATGTCTTTTATTGAATTTCTGATACACGCTATATTAATACTATTGGTATCTATCATTTTAGCATTGATGTGAGAGAAAATTTCTTACTGTTTATTATATGTTTTAGTCTATTCTTTACTATTCTCTTTTTAAGTAACCATTCATTCTCAAAAATATGAATTAATCTAACACCCTTCTTAGCACAACCTACTGTTTTATTTAAATGATAATTTTTTGGTTTATTACCTGTAGATTCAGCATGCCAATATAATCCATTGAATTCAATACCAATTTTTAATTCTGGTAAATATATATCTATTTCATTTCCATTTAATACTGTCCTGTCATTTTGTTTCACAGTGACACCTAATGATAAAATAAACACAGCTAATTCATTTTCCATTTCAGAACCACCGTCTTTAATAGGATAGGGATAACAATGAAGACATCTCGGTAAAGCTGTATTTTTAGAAATTTTCTCAACTATAGCACCACATTTTAAACATTTAAATTTATATTCATATTGTATCCCAAACCTAGAATTGGTTTCACTAATTATACGAAAAATATAAAACAAAATAATTATTGTACATTTGGTTATGAAAAAAATGTACTTTGTTTTCATCCTGACCATGTTATCCATTTCCTGTACTCAGAGGAATAAAAATACTATTGATTCAAAATCAAGAATAATTGAGAACCAATTACCTGGCAGTACCACTCAAGGATCTCAGTTAACGTCCAATCCGATAATTATTTCTGACTCAGCAAAAATATTTTCTGACACATCACATGTTGAATTATCCGTTAAAACAAAAGATGTGCCATTAAAAAAAATCAGCGAAACAGAATGGCCAGGAAAAAGTTTTCTTTCAGGGGTAAAGGTATCTTCCAGGTCAGGAGTAGTGGGAAGGAAAATGCCAAAATCAGTAGAACCAACTTACACTCTTGCTAAACCAATTATAAAAAAAGCCGGCTATCCGACTTTTAAAAAGATCCCACCTTTAAAACATTTTGGGACTGCTATGTACGACATTCAGCATATCGAACAGAGGGCCATGGATATTAGTTGGAGTAAAAATGGGTCGGCATGGATTGCCAACGGGATTGAAATTGGACATATCCACGGGGATTATATGGAATCTTATGGTGCTGCACAGGGAGGATTATCGGCAGTAAGCAATATCAGCGTTGATAATCAGGGTAATGTTTGGTCAGCATTTAAAGGTGCCAGCTATTTTGATGGGAAATATTTCTACTTATTTGGTGAAAAGGAGGGATTTACAGACTCCGATGTTTACATCATGTTTAAGGACTCCAAAGGGCAAATGTGGTTCGGAACCCGCGGAGCCGGTATACTTTGCTATGATGGCAAAGGTTTTCTGCATTACGGGAAGAAACAAGGAGTATGTACATCAAGAGTAGTTGCTATAAACGAAGATGTTCACGGGAATATTTGGTTTGGCACTGAAGGATGCGGGGTTCTTAAATTTGATGGAGCAACCTTTGTCAATTTTTCAGTGGTAGATGGCTTGCCCGCTACCTATGTTTACTCAATTTGTCCAACGAACGATGGGAAAATTTGGTTTGGATATTATCCTACCGGTCTAAGTGTTCTAAGTAACGACACCTTGAAAACATATAATTTTGGTTTGGAAATGGGTTCAGTAATCTTTGGTTTGATTCAAACAAAAGATAAGAAGCTTTTAATTGGAACCATTGGATCAGGATTATTACGGTTTGACGGCGACCAGTTTGAAAAGATTGACAAACAGGCAGGGATGAAAGAGATCACGATTGTGAAATTAACCTGCGATCCGGATCAAAATGTTTGGGCCCTGGGGAGCCAGATGAACAGACTGAGACTGTCTAAATTTAATTATTTGCCAATACCGGCAACGCAGGGAGTATACAAAATCGACAACAAAAAACGGCTCTTTTTAAACCTGGAAAGATATACCTATCTCGAAAAAGAGAAGGCAGTTACCTATTCAGCAATTGGATTTAAAACATCGGGTATTGCTAAAGACGAAAGAGAAAGAGTATGGTTCACTAATTGGTGTGAAGGAATGGGGATGCTTGAAGGAAGTAAGCTGAAATCGGTGCTTCTTAACGGCAAAACGAATTGGGGGTGCTTCTCCGGTGCTGGGAAGGGTAAAAATGGAGAGATCTGGTTTACGTCGTGGTCCTATGGTTTGGTACGGTTAATAAAAGATAAGCTGATTTCTTATGATAATAATCCGGCTTTCAGTGACCTTGGAGGACTAAATGCCTCCTTTTGCGATTCAAAAGGAACAATGTGGTTCGGAGGGAGCAACGGTCAATTAGTCAAATATGATGGTAAAAATTTTTACCGCTATCCTGTTTTGGACAGAATGCTGAATGCGCGAGGGGCTACAGGTATAAACGAAATATCAGCTGATGCCACAGGAACAATACTCATTTCATCATTAGGCGCAGGAATTGTATCATATGATGGCAACAGTTTCAAATTGCACAACCAGGGATACATCAGATTAGGTACTGGTACAGGCGCCGATCCGACTGAAACAGGACTACAAACTTTTATGAAAACCGATCACAAAGGGAGAATCTGGACCATTCTGAACGGGAAACTCACGTGTATTCAAAACGGGAAACAATTTCAGTTCGGGCCCGATGACGGATTTTTATTTACGCCCGTTTCATACTCTTTTGATGATGACGGAACCATGTGGTTCAGTAACGAAGAGATGACAGGGTCTGTGAATGAAGAGGAGCTGCTCGAAATAAACAACCCGCCAGTTGTTGAAATCACAAAACTGAATATTTTTCAGCAGGAGATCGACTACAGAAGCTTAAAGGATTCAATCCGTAAAGGGAGGAAATGGATGTTGCCTGACGTAAATATTAATTTGGGAAAACTTCAATTTGATTCGGTGAATAATTTTAAGTTATTACCTCAAAACATTATTCTTCCCTATAAAGCAAATCAGCTTTCATTGATATTTGGAACAACAGACCTAAATATCCAGGGGAGCGTACTATTTAGCTACTTACTGGCCGGGTACGACAAAGCATGGTCCCTCCCTTCGGACGAGAGAATTGCAAACTACAAAAATCTGGGGCCTGGAGAGTATAACTTCAAAGTTAAAGCAAGATTAATTAATGGCGATTATGGGGCAATAAGCTGCTATAGCTTTAAAATAACGCCACCCTGGTGGAAGACCTGGTGGGCACGGACGGGTTACGGATTACTTGCCGCGATCCTGATATTAGCCTATAACAGATGGCGAATTGCCAGTTTCAAACAACGACAGAAAGAGCTGGAAAAGGAGGTTAAAATGGCGACCTCTGAAATACTCCTTCAAAAAGAAGAAGCCGAAACTCAACGTGCAAAAGCAGAAAAATCCGAGAAATTTAAACAGCAGTTTCTTGCGAACATGAGCCACGAGATTCGAACCCCCATGAATGCCGTAATGGGAATGACTAATCTTGTTTTGGAGACTCCACTTGAAGAAAAGCAACGTTTCTATCTCGAAAGGATTAAAAAATCGAGTGACAACCTGCTCCGCATCATTAACGACATACTGGATCTATCCAAGATCGAAGCCGGAAAAATGGAACTGGAACAGATTGATTTTTCCCTGAATGATCTTGTAGAACATGTAAAGCTCACACTAAAGCATCGTGCAGATGAAAAAGGGCTGGAGCTCTTAACCATCCTAGATTCGGATCTGCCCGATGTTGTAATAGGAGATCCTACCCGTTTGAACCAGGTTCTGATAAATCTTACCGGGAATGCGATAAAATTTACTGAAAAGGGAAGTGTTACAATCGAGGTTACAAAACAGACCCCCAGTGTTAAATTTGCCATTATAGATACCGGAATAGGAATACCCAGGGATAAATTACAAACCGTCTTTGAAAACTTCTCACAAGCTAACGCATCCGATACCCGTAAATATGGAGGTACAGGATTGGGATTAAGTATCTCACGACAGCTGGTTGAAATGATGGAGAGCAACATTGTCATTGATAGTCAGGAAGGATCGGGGACCACCTTTTCTTTTATTCTGAATTTCGAAGAAGGATCGGCTGATCGGCTGGAACAACGTCTGGCATTGGATAAAAATGTCGACGGAAGTATCCTTGACGGATTGAAGGTTCTTGTAACCGACGACAACGAATATAATCGGATTGTTGCCAGAGACACACTAAAATCTAAAGCAAACCTTGATATTTACGAGGCAACGAACGGACAGGAAGCTATTGATTTAGTCAGTAAGATG
The DNA here is from genome assembly GCA_903859795.1 of uncultured Bacteroidia bacterium. Classification (GTDB taxonomy): domain Bacteria; phylum Bacteroidota; class Bacteroidia; order Bacteroidales; family Prolixibacteraceae; genus JAAFHB01. The sequence continues at coordinate 2,674 of CAIOOC010000639.1, read as the reverse complement.
AAGTTCGATGTGATACTGATGGACGTACAGATGCCTGGAATGAACGGATTTGATGCGTCCCGCCACATCCGTTCAAACTTCAGTAGTCCTGCAAAAGATACGCCGATTATCGCATTAACGGCCAGCGTCCTCAGGACTGATCTCGATAAATGCAGAGAAGCCGGAATGGATTCATATATCCCTAAACCTTTTAGCGCACAGCAATTGATCACTGGCATTGCCCAGGTTCTTAACATTCCATTGAAAATAAAGCGGGAGTCTGAAATAGCTAAACAATTAAGACCTCTGAAAGGCATCACAAATCTCGCCTATCTTGAAAGATTCTGCGAAGGAGATAAAGCCCGTATGGAAAAGTACATTGGCATGTTTGTCTCGACAGCTCCACTATTGGCTACAAAGGTAAATACAGCCTTCGAAACAAACGATTTCGAAGAGATAGCCAACCAGGTTCACGGATTCAAAACCAAATGGATAATGATGGGGATGACCCAAACAAAGGATCTCGCAATAAAACTCGAAAATCTATGCCGCGAGGGTTCCGAAGTAAAATTAATCGGCGAAACCTTGAAACTTTTAGTAACGTATCTTGAGCTCGCTGTAAAAGAACTTGGTAATTAAAATGTCAATAAATTACAAAAAACAGTATATTTGTCTAAACACTTAGCACTATGGAATTCACTCAGCCGAAAAAAATATTCATTGTTGATGACGATGAAATGCTGACAGAAGCATTATCAGACTATCTAACAAGAAAGGTGGCACACAAAATCAGTGTCTTCCCTACCGGGGAAGATTGTATGCAGCATATTTCGGAGAATCCTGATGTGGTAATTCTCGATTTCTATCTTAATACAGTCAGGAAAGATGCAGCTAATGGGCTGGAAGTTCTTGAAGCATTCCGCAAACACCTCCCCAACACCCGCTTTATTATGCTTTCGAGTCAGGAAAGCTATGCTACTGCAGCAAAAACAATTCAGAAAGGAGCTGAACAATATGTCATTAAGGATGATAATGCGTTTCAGAAAATAGCTGATTTAATATAATATCTCTATTTCACTGCATTGTAAATTTGATCCAAATCCTCATCGTTGGGAATAAATGAGGTACTTATAAAATTACACTTCCACCCTTTCCCTTCCCTAAAAAGATGGGCAATATGCCGGACAGGAATTTTTTTATTCCATTTAAAAAAGAACTGGTTTTGCCTGTGCGATTGAGATACATTGTATTAAGATTGCCAATAATATGAATACTTGAAACTTTTTCATTTCGAAGGATTTTTAAGGTTTAAAACGATACTAATATTATGAAAATTAGCTGTTTTACAGGATATTAATTATTTCAAATCAGCCTTCTTGCCCTTTCCTCCATTAGTTGAATACAGTTGTATACAAACCGGTTCACCGGAGTTTCGAAACCAATCTTCTCTCCAAGCCTGACTACTGCTCCATTTTGATAATCAATCTCAGAGGGTTTTCCTTCTAAAACATCACGCGAAAGTGATGTAGTGGATTCATAAGGCAAGGTATCGATGAAAGAGATTGTTTTGCTCAGAAAATCATTGTCAATTTTTATAGACATCCTTAAAGCTAACTGGTATACTTCTGTCAGTAATTCGATCATCATTTGTCTTGTGCCTTTCAATTCTCTTATTTCGCCATAGGTTGATCGGGTTACTGCCAGCAACCCGCTAACGCATATGGAAATGAATTTCTTCCATATGTCAGATTGTATATCCTCTGAAATAACAGACGTTATTCCTGAAGTGTCGAAAAGATCCTTGATTATTCCGATCCGTTCAGTCATCCGATTATCAATTTCTCCAAAGATTATAGTCGGTATTACTCCAAAATGACATATTACACCTGGAGATTCTATTTTGCTGATTGTCCTGCACAACCCTCCCACAATATTTTCATCCGGGATCTGTTCTTTCAGCTCTTCAAGCACCGATACTCCATTCTGAAGGGGTAATAGTATCGTATTTTGTTTCACAATTGATTTTAAATCCATTAAAATATCCTTGGTCTGCCATGCCTTGACACATAACAATACTAACCCAGCATCTTCAACATCAGGAATCCTGCTGGTGGCATTTACGGCATCAATATGGAAGTCACCTAATACACTTTTGATTGTTAATCCATTATCTTTAATTGCTTTTAAATGCTCTCCCCGGGCTATAAATGTCACATCATTACCGGCCTTGGCAAGTTTTGCACCGAAGTAACCGCCAACTCCTCCTGTTCCAACAATTACAATCTTCATCTTTGAGTACATTTTTTTGCAAGATAACAAAATTGTTATTTTAGCCCGGCACTTTTGGCTAACTTTACACATTAATGCTGTTACTAATTCTAAGGCAATGCGAAAAATTTTCTCTTTGGTTATTCTTACAGTTATGGTATGTGGAAACCTGTATAGCCAGGCCGGTGCCCATTCATTTGCGTTATCAAAATCCGATTTTCTTCTTGACGGGAAGCCTTTCCAAATCATTTCGGGCGAGATGCACCCTGCCCGGATTCCGGTACAATACTGGCGCCAACGTATTCAGATGGCAAAAGCGATGGGCTGTAATACGATAGCTGCTTATATATTCTGGAATTACCATGAATCATCACCCGGAGTATTCGATTTTAAAACTGAAAATCACGACATAGCTCAATTCATCCGG
>CAIOOC010000638.1 GCA_903859795.1 uncultured Bacteroidia bacterium | reverse complement strand
TTCGAGAATATCAATCAGCGACAGCCCTTCCTCCTCTTGGATCAGGGGTCGATTCTCGTTACTGCGTTCGCTTGGATTGGTCGCCATGTGTGGTTTAGGTATTGGGTCTAGAAGCCGCCGACTGACTTGACGCTCGAGGCGCCTTGCAGCATTGGCAAGTACTGGTTCAGGATACGAACAGCGCGTGTGATCCGGGTCGGGTTGACATAGACCAGGTCACGCGCCTGCACGTCAAAACGGTCCGCCAGCAACAATGCAGCCGGCTCCTGAGCGTCGAGTTGAAAGACTAGGGGCTTGCCGGCGCTGTCCATGCGCATCACAAAAACCTCGCCCGCGTTGGCCGACAGGGGGTTGGGCCCCCCGGCATCAGCCAGCACCTCGGCCAGGCTGACGCGACCCCGTCGCAATACGTAGGATTTCACGTTGCATAGGAGAAACCGTCGCGGCCTGATAGAAGAATGTCTTTGTGGCAGGATCATATCCATAAAACTTAATTACATCAAATTTCCCTTCGGTGAGCTGACGTATCTTTACCCCGCCGTTCTCGTAAAGATAAAGATGCTTATATCCGTCCTGTTCACTTAAGGTTACGAAGCTTTTGTCATCAGAAAGGAACTGGAAATTATCCAGAAAATCGGTTTCAATATACCTTTTGTTTTTTTCGGTGAAGATCAGACGGGTATCTCCGCTGTACGAATTGGCATATATGAGCTCCAGTCGGTTTTGTAACCGGTTCATTTTCATGATTCCTAAATTTTTACCGTTGTTAGTCCAGTGAATTCTCGGAATGTAAAAATCTTTATCGTTACTCAGGTCCATTTCGATGTTTTGTCCGGCTTTGATGTCGTAGACCCATACACTCACAATTGAATTCTTCTCCCCGGCTTTTGGATACTTGTACCGGTATTCGCCTGGATAGAGTGTGTTTTCGGCATGGACTGGATTCAATCCCTTGTACATTGGAATTCCAAAAGTTGGGACATCTTCTTCATTGAATTTGATATATGCGACCTGTTTACTGTCGGGTGACCACTCAAATGCCTTGTTGAATTCAAACTCCTCTTCATAAACCCAGTCGGGGACTCCATTGATAATTTTGTTGACTTCGCCATCCGTGGTCATCTGTCGTTCAGTGCCAAAACGGAGACTTTTAACAAAAAGATTATTGTTTCGAACAAAGGCTACTCTCTCGCCATCCGGAGAGAACGTTGCAACCTGTTGCCTCCCTTCTGCCAGTTTGGATAACTCTTTGGTCACGAAGTTATAAACAAAATATACAGCTGTAAATGATCTGCGATAAATGGGTTTACGGCTTGTCATCAGCAATACTTTTGTCTCATCGCTGCTGAAAAAATATTCACTGACAGAGGTAAGTGAGTCGTTTTTTAATGACGGTATATCAAGCAGAACAGCCTGTTTTTCACCTGTTTTATAGCTGTATTTTACAATCTCGTGACCACCATTTTCGATGGTGGTATAGCTCATTCCGTCTTTAGTCGATGCCAAGCCGGTAACTGTTGATTCCTTAAAACTCCTTTTAATGAAAAGGTCCTCAAGGGTGATTTGCTGAGCCTGTATGTTTGTGAAACAGGCTGAAATTAAGAATAAAACCAGAATAATCCTGCGCATAATTTGGGGTATAAAAGCTGTTTTAATCCTCAAAAATATTAAAAATTGAGGAGTCCTGAGAAAATTATTTTCGTCATTGTTAAAATTGCCCGATTTAACATGCATATATTTTTGAAGAACAGACGGAGAATCACTAATTTTGCACCTTCGAAAAAATAACCAGTGATGATAAAAATTACACTTCCAGATAACTCTGTAAAGGAATTCGATCAGGGGATTACCGGACTCGGAATTGCAGAGGCAATAAGCAGCAGGCTGGCCAAAGAGGTCCTTTCGATCTCTGTCAACGGTGAGGTGCGGGATCTTTTACGTCCGATCGATTCAGATGCATCGATCAAACTTCATTTGTGGGATGACCGCGAGGGACAGGAAACTTTCTGGCACTCCTCTGCTCACATTATGGCTGAGGCAATTGAATTTTTCTATCCCGGAACCAAATTCGGGATTGGTCCGACGGTGGATAACGGATTTTATTATGATATTGATCTTCCTGAAGGAAAGGTTCTAAGCGATAAGGATCTGGCTCCAATTGAGCAAAAAGTTCTTGAGTTAGCAAGACTGAAATCGGACATCGTGAGGAGCGAAATTTCAAAAGCTGATGCGCTCCAACTGTTTACAGAAAAAGGTGACCCTTATAAAATTGAACTGATTACCGATCTTCAGGATGGTACAATAACCCTTTACAGACAAGGTAATTTTACGGATTTGTGCCGTGGTCCCCATTTGCCGAATACCAGTTTCATAAAGGCTGTTAAGCTGACTAATATTGCAGGTGCATACTGGCGGGGGAATGAGAAGAATAAAATGCTAACCCGCGTTTACGGGATCACTTTCCCAAAACAAAAATTACTGGAAGAATACCTCGTATTGCTGGAGGAAGCCAAGAAACGGGATCACCGTAAGATTGGAAAGGAGATGGAATTATTCCATTTCTCTCCCGCCGTTGGAATGGGACTTCCACTCTGGCTCCCCAAAGGGGCAACATTGCGCGATCAGCTTGAGAAGTTTCTGCGAAAAGTTCAGAAAAAATTTGGTTATGAACAGGTAATCACACCACATATTGCCGATGTCGCTCTCTACAAGACTTCGGGCCACTTTCAGAAGTACGGAAAAGATTCATTCCAGCCTATTCATACACCTAACGAAGGTGAAGAGTACTTACTAAAGCCGATGAACTGTCCCCACCACTGCGAGATCTATAAGTTTAAACCCCGTTCTTACAAGGACCTTCCTGTCCGAATGGCTGAATTCGGTACAGTTTACCGTTACGAGCAGAGCGGCGAGTTGCATGGTCTGACCCGCGTTCGGAGCTTCACCCAGGATGATGCGCATATTTTCTGTCGTCCCGATCAGCTGAAAGAGGAATTTTTAAAGGTTATCGATATTATCTTTATCATTTTCAAGGCTCTTGATTTCAAGGAATACTCGGCTCAGATCTCGCTGCGTGATCCGGATAACAAGGAAAAGTACATTGGATCAGACGAAAACTGGGAGAAGGCTCAGAATGCAATTATTGAGGCTTGTGCCGAGAAGGGGTTGAAAACGGTAACCGAACTTGGTGAAGCTGCTTTCTACGGTCCGAAACTCGACTTTATGATCAAGGATGCGCTGGGACGCAAATGGCAGCTGGGGACTATCCAGGTAGACTATAATCTTCCGGAACGCTTTGGTCTTGAGTATATTGGAGCTGATGATAAACGCCATCGGCCTGTGATGATTCACCGGGCACCTTTCGGATCGATGGAGCGTTTTTGTGCTGTACTTATCGAGCATACGGCAGGGAAATTCCCGTTATGGCTCACCCCTGAACAGGTTGTTGTTTTACCAATCAGTGAAAAGTATAACGAATATGCGCAAAAAGTTTCAAATCAATTAAATATTTCCGATATTCGCGCCGGAATTGACGACCGCAACGAAAAAATCGGCAGAAAAATCAGGGATAACGAGATCAAACGTATACCGTATCTGTTGATTGTTGGTGAAAAGGAGTTCGAAAGCAACACTGTAGCGGTGCGACGTCAGGGAGAAGGAGATCAGGGATCCATGTCAATCGATGAATTTAGTGCATTTATTGGCAAAGAGGTCTCAGAGCAGTTGGCGGATGCCTGGAGATAGTCGTGAATTAATTAAACAATAGGAGGATATAGCCATAGCAGTTATAAGAGGCAATGGGCCAAGAGGTCCCAAAGAAGAAGAGAAATCACCATTTCGGGTTAATCATCAGATTCGTGTTCCTGAAGTTAGGTTGGTAGGGGAGAATATCGAAAACCCTGGGGTTTTCAGGATTCAGGATGCCCTGCGCCGAGCCGATGAGCTGGAGCTTGATCTTGTGGAAATTTCACCTAATGCCGAGCCGCCTGTTTGCAGGATTACCGATTTTCAGAAGTTCCTATACGAACAGAAGAAAAAGCAGAAAGAGTTAAAAGCCAAAGCATCTAAAATCATTGTCAAAGAGATTCGCTTTGGTCCAAATACGGATGATCACGATTACAACTTTAAGTTAAAGCACGCCGAGAAGTTTCTTCAGGAGGGCGCTAAAGTAAAAGCTTACGTGTTTTTTAAAGGGAGGTCGATATTATACAATGAGCAAGGGGAAATTTTGCTGCTCCGCTTCGCCAATGCGTTGGAAGAGGTAGGGAAAGTGGAACAACTTCCGAAACTCGAAGGAAAG
>CAIOOC010000637.1 GCA_903859795.1 uncultured Bacteroidia bacterium | reverse complement strand
TTTGTCTTTCTGATTATTTACCTCGAATAAAACTCATTTAACCTATATGCTTTCTCATCTTGTGATACATTTTACGATAGAATTCCAAACCGGAAGTGTATACCCTGAAATGTTTAAGATGAAGCTCATAATTCAGAAAATGGAATCCTACCCAAACCCCAATTATTGTAAACAAAATTGAAGCGATTGCTACAACCAAAAGCGATTTAAATACAAAAACTGCCACCAGGTCACCAATAACATTGGCAACTACCATAAAAGTTACTTTAATAAGGTTTTTGCCGGGCCTGTTAATACTATCAAGACCAATTCCAGTCATACGATCAATAGGAAGCAGTAAGCCATAAATTGAAAATGCCCGCATGATAATTACTGCATTTGCCCCTGTTACCGGGTCTGTTCCCAAATACTGACTTCCGCCTAACAGGGACACGAAGAATTCGGCAAAGACAAATGTTATAATGCTCACAAATACAAATAAATAGGTCATGGCACCGGTGTACGAATAAAAAAGTTCCCTTACTTCGTCAATCTTTCCTAAAAGGCTTGCTTTTGACATTTTCGGAAAGGCAGTAGCAACAAAGCTTCTTAGTGGAATCTGTTGAATTTCAGTTAGTTTCATAGGTATACTATACAATGCAACCGCTGCAGTACCTAACGGGCTAAGGCTGATGATAAGAGTATCAGCACTTCTCAGAAGATTCGTTCCAATCAGTGTGAAGGTGGTATATTTCCCAAAATTGAGCAGTATCCTGTTGGTTCTTCTCGTGGTTTGGCCTAAGTACCTGAATCCATCCCAACCTTTTACCATACAAATTAGAGAAGTTATAAGATTGACTATCAATTGTGCAATAACCAACTGGACAAGTGTCATTTCCAGGTACATATAATTTATCAGAAGGATCATGAAAAATGCCGCACTGTTAAAAAACTTAATAAACAACATTTTACTGAAGTGCTGGTCAGCCTGCATAATGACCAGGGCCGTATTATAAGGCAGATTTATAAATGCGAGTAGGGGATACCAGGCAAAAAACAGCTCATAGCCTGCATTTTTTATAGGAACTGCAAAAATAAGGTGACATGTCCATAGAAGAATGGCAATTCCTGCAGTGGCTACCAGGCCAATAAACCCGTTCGATCCAATAAATTTTAAACGTTCATCCTGACCAACACCAGAAAGATAACGCACAATCGCTGTATTTGTTATTCCAAACCGGAACATCTCGATAAATGCGCCTGACGAGATATATAACACCCATTGACCGAATATATTTACCGGAAAACTACGGGCAATCAAGGCAAAACCTGCAAAACCGAAAAAGGCAATGATAAGATTTCCGGTTAGTGAAAGAAAATTTGCTTCCTTGGTTATTTTATGAATTGCAGATTTCAAAGTTCTGTTTTAGTCGTTAATGGGTAATAAAGAAGAGATATATTGATAAAAAACTGGTTTTCTAAATTGGTGCTCGCAATATTTTATTGATCTTCAGATAAATGAATTCTATAGGCGGCTAAGGACGATTTGATGCAAAGAACTGAAAACGAACTAATTTTTTTACAATTTTCCGAAACCAGCTTCTTTTTTTCTGCAAGTCACCAAGAACTGATTCAATAACATCCAATTCAACACCGTTAAGAAAGAACATCGGAGCACAGGATGTAAGTTTGGAGAAGTTCTCGATAGCACCCTGGTCAGCCTCTGACCAGACCCTGTTAGCGCGGCATACCATCAGCGGCAAATCGGCTGAAGCAACAAGGGCAGGAGGGTAGGGAAAATATAGAATAGGCGGTATTTTTATTAATACATAGTCTGGTATAAATGAGAGCAAGTGACCATTCCTGATCAACAAATCCTTGTAATTGACTGAAGGATGAAATTCCTCGTTAATCTCATATTCATAGATTTCATCTTTCGCAAGAATCGGACCATTGTCACATATAAAATCGCTTTTATAATCAACTCTGTTGTCTTCATAACCAAACATCAACCTGATAAAGGAGAACTTTTGGGGACTAACGGTTTGTTCCTCGGGATTTATCATGGCACCTGCACAATATTTCTGATTAGATATTTGATCTGAAGAAATAGGTAAGTATCTAATTATTAGCACCTTGTTTCCAAGTTTCTTAAGCTGAGTAGCTAGATTTTGAGCAATAACAGTTTTGCCTTCGTTATTCACAGTACTGAAAAGAAGAATTTGGTATGGACCGTCAATTGTTTTTCGGCTTTTTTTCAAAAGTTCAATTCGCTGTACGGTCATCTCAAGCAATCTGTCGGCGATAAATGGAAAGTTGAGGACTCCGGGTTTAAGATAAATTTTAGGGAATATACCCAAAGGCAATAAATTAAGCTTTTGGGCTGCTTTTTGAGGATTTCTTAAAGTTTCATCGAAATAGTTAAGTGCCATAACTGAGGAGAGTACAACAATAAAACCTAATAATGCAGCGCCTACAATTAAAAGACTGCGCTTGGTTGGATTTGGAGTAAGCGGGTAGAATGGTTCATCGATTGCCTTTAGATTTGATGAAAGTTCAATATCCTGCATTTTTAGCCGGGCAAGATTCAAACCATGCAGTAATTCCAGAAATGCCTGTTCTGATACAGATATTTCCCGTTCGATTCGTTTAAGGTTGGCTCCTGCAGGGGCAAATACCTCATAAACTTTCTGAAAATCCTCAATCCGTTTTCCAAGAACAGCGAGCCCGGCCTTTGTCTCTTCGTAATTTACAACGTGAGTAAGCCAATCAGTCAATAACGTACCTGTCGGCATACCCTCTGTAGTGCTATTAAAGCGATAAAGTTCCCCAACAGCATCCCGTAACCCGTCTTTTAACTTTTCGGCTTTAACTTTCATTTCGGCCAGATTTTGTATGTCAACAGGGTTTCCTTCACTAAAGTTCTCAGCAGTTGCAATTTTTGTGTTAATCTGACTTAGTTGATTTCTTTTTTCAATAA
>CAIOOC010000636.1 GCA_903859795.1 uncultured Bacteroidia bacterium | reverse complement strand
TGTGAAGATATAGACAGTGAGCGGGCATTTTCCTTGGAAGCCATGAATCCGGCAAGTACCGAAAGGCTGTGACTTCCTATTTTCTTTGAATAATTCAATGTGTTTTCCGAAATCCAGTAGGTAAATTCATTGTCGGTTTCGGCAGCAAGACCATCCATGGATCTGCCATACCGTGTCTGAGTCGGATTCTGGAAAGAGCTGTAAACACCGTTGCTATGCTCAAATCCAAGCATACTCTTGAATTTCAAATCTTTAATAATGGTTGCTTCAGCATACAGATTTCCGTGCAGCCGGTTATTTGTATATTGAACAGTTGGCTGATAAACCGTAGAATATGGATTTTCGAGATCAGGAATAAAAGGATTTAATGCATATTGGTCAGGATTGGTTTTATCCCAGATTCCAATAATTGGTACGGTTGTAAGTAATCTTGTAATAACACCGTTTCTGTCGTTTTCCGGCACACTTATATCACTCCAGCGGTCATAGGAAATATTGGTGCCTACCTTGAGGAATTTAGAAACCGTGTGATTTAAATTCAATTTAAAAGTTGCTCTTTTTACGCTGTTATTCAGGACTATACCATTCTGATCAATAAAGGACCCTGATATATAGTAATCCGTTTTCTCATCCCCGCCAGCCATCGAAACCTGATAATTCTGAGTAGGTGCGTTTCTGAAAATAACGTTTTGCCAGTTGGTATTTGCATTATAGAGATTCCAATCGGTTGAATACCCTAATTCGTTGGCCAGATCTTTGAATTGAGCTCCGTTTAGGACAGGGAGTTTCTTCCAAACCCGGGAATTCATTGAACTCAGATTAAAGGTGATTTTGGTCTTTTGGTTTGAGCCGTGTTTTGTAGTAATCAGGACGACTCCGTTAGCTCCGCTGCTCCCATAAATTGCAGCTGACGATGCATCCTTAAGAATAGAAAATGATTCGATATCGGCAGGGTTAATTTCGGAGATGTTGTAGGTTTGAACTCCGTCAACGATATAAAGCGGGTCGCTGCCTGAGGTAATGGAGGATGTACCTCTGATCTTAATCGAAAATCCTGCCTGTGGCTGTCCTGAAGGCCTGATTACCTGAACACCGGCGGTTTTACCTTCAAGCATATTTCCAAATTGGGTATTCGGGCGGTTGTCTAATTCTTTTGACGAAACTACCGCAACAGCACCCGTTAAATCTTTCTTTCGTGTGGTACCATACCCTATGGCCACTACCTCATTCAGGCCAATGGTTTCTTCAGATAACAAAACGCTTATTAACGATTTATTCCCGACTCCGATTTCCTGGGATTTCATACCTACAAATGAAAATCGCAATACAGCATCCGCCTGGACATCAGTAAGGGTAAATTTCCCGTCTACATCCGTTACCGTTCCGTAGCTACTCCCTCTTATTATTACTGAGGCCCCTGGAATAGGTTGTCCATTACTGTCTTTCACCGTTCCGGTGACTTTTCTTCCTGTTTGTTGTGCCGGGTCTATTTCGCTTGGGGAGAGGATGATCTTCCTGTCGAGGATCAGATATTTAACATCTGTTCCTTCAAAAAGCGATTTTAAAACATCTTCAACTCCTTCATTTTTGGCATCGATGGAGACTTTTCGATTGGCATCGATTAGTTTCTCATTGTAAAGGAAAAAAAATTCAGACTGATTCTCAATCTTGTCAAGGACTGTTCCCAATTCTGTATTCGAGAAATTGATTGAAAGCCTTGTTTTTTGCGAATAGGCATCATTGGCCCGGGTTTGAAAAAACCCAACGAGCAAAAGAATAATAGCAATACGCATAATCAGAAGTGTTTTCTTCAGGTGACGATAGTACAATCTCCTGAATGGTTCATTATTTTTCATATATTTGTCATGTTTGATTAATAAAAAAATTCTGAAAAGGATGATTTTGAAGGAGATCGTTGGCGCGATTTCCTTTTTTTGTCATTCCACCCGGGTTAAGAGCTGTTTAACGATTTCATGATTGAGTTTGTTATAAGGATTGTTTTTGTTTCGATTTTTTAAATAATATAACTCTTTCCTTTTGATAGGTCCCATTGGTATTGAGTTCCCGGGGTATGATTTTATAGCGGATTGGAGATGTCATACTGAGCAGCTTGAGCACATCTTCCAAAGAGTCATCCTCAAAAGTTGCTCTAAATGAGAATTGTTTAAGTTCGTTATCTGCCAATTCAACCTTGACATTGTACCAACGCTCTATTCTCCTGGCCACTTCAGCCATGTCGTCCCCCCTGAAAACCAGCTTACCGTCAGTCCAAGCCTTATATTTTGCAGGATCGGCTGAGGTGACAGCAACTTCTCCCTTTCGAAAAATCAAGCGTTCTGATGGTTTTAGCGTGACGTTTTTTGTCTTAATGCTGTCCGAAAACGTCACTTTCCCGTTCTGAAGTACCACTTCAACATATTGTTCGTCCTGATAGGCGCTCAGGTAAAAGCTTGTCCCAAGCACCTGAACCGAAGAATTTACTGTACTTATTGTAAAGGGCTTTTTCTCGTTATGGACAACGTCGAACCAGGCTTCACCTTCGAGTGCGACATTTCGTTGACCTGTAAACGGAATTGAATAAGAGAGCGAAGAACCGCTGTTTAACCAGCCGGTTGTCCCGTCAGGAAGCGAGAATGATACCCTTGAACCCATCGGGGCGTGAATTACTGAAGTGACGATCTGATCCTTATCTGAAAATTTGCCCTTGAGTACGAATAACAAACTTCCTGCAATAATCAGAGGAAACAATAATACAGCTGCTGCCCTTGAATAAATATGGAAAATCCGGTAGGAGATTGTTCGCCTTTTCCTGCCCTCCACCTCACGGATCTTATGATGGACGCGGCTGAGCAAATTTTTCACATCAATTTCGGTAAGGAGTGATTCCTGACCTGTACTCTCCCACTCTTGTTCAAGATGATTTCGAAGCCCGAAATCATCTTGACCATTGGCAAATCGTTCTTCAATCCAGATTGTATCGTTTGAATCAGCGACTTCGGCAAGATATCGTTCGATCCGGTCAATTTCGTTTTGTTGTAACATAAAGTTTAAATTCATTATGGCTGGATAGGTTATTTTTCTCGTTTCAGAAAGTTATACACACAAGTCATCTGAATCTCATATAGATTTTGGAAATATTTTTTATCAAGCGTATTAAAAAATGATTACTGAGACAAAATATCTCATTTCTGACCCCTCCAAATCTCTTCCAAATGTAGGGGAGGCCTTGAAATCGATTTCTATTAAAGATCCGCACTTTAATTACTTTCTGATTCCTTGGTCTACTCTCTTTTGAGGGGCTAGCGTTGTAAGAAGTTAGGGGAGTTCAGAACGACAAATTATGACAGTAAATTATTCCGAATACTTAATTCAGGAAATAGGAAAAGTAAACATCATCTTAAGGAGTAAACATGACCATAAATAGTAATCCTGCGATGTTTTTGTCTTTCAAATGATTCCGGATAAATTTTAGTGACTCGGAGAGATAATTATCGACCGTTCCTGAGGAGAGGCCAAGTTCGGTAGCAATATCTTTTGTTGACTTGCCCTCCTGCCGGCTTTTCATGAAGATGATTCTTTGCTTTTCGGGAAGTTTAACGATGATTCGGTTAATCTGCTCACTGACGAACAGTGCATCTATCTGGTCCTCTGATTCTGCCGAGGCTTCACTATTGGTTTCCACAGACTGGATATATTTACGCAGATAACTTCTTTGACGGAACACGTTGCAAATCTCATTATACGCAATTGTAAACAGATACGATTTAAATGATGTATCGGTTTTCAGATTATGCTGATTTTCCCATACTTTCAGAAATACCGATTGGACGAGTTCCTCGGTTTCTTCTTTGGATTTAAGGTACTTGAACGAAAATACATAAAGCCTCGAAGCATATTTATAATATACCTGGTCAAACGCATTTACATCGCCATTCCTGAGTTTTTCAACCAATTCATTTTCCGTTGGGAACACGTTTAAAGCTTTTAAGGAGTTAGTTGAATACAAATATAGCTTTTTATTGTCAGACTTTTTTCATATCCAATTACAGCGAAGAAAGGAGGTGGCATTTTAATGTATAATATTGGCTAATCCGGAGTTAATCGTTAGAAATCATCGTGGAAGCCAATAATCTGGTCGCAAATGTAGAAAATGCCACGACTGTTACTGAACTGGCAGGCATCAGTACAGCAGCTACAACAGGGGAAAGGTTCCCTGTGAGGGCAAAGGTTAAACCGATTATATTGTAAAGGAATGAAATCCCAAAGCTCATTTTTACAATTGTAAGTGATTTACGGGCAAAACCTATAAAGGAAGTAAGCTGATGAAACCTCGAAGCCTCTATAATTGCATCACCTGCAGGTGAGAAATGGTAAATGTCGTCTGCAATCGAAATTGCCACATCGCTTTGCATAAAGGCTCCTGAATCGTTTAAGCCATCACCGGTCATCATCACTTGTCGTCCTTTTGTGCGGAGGGAGGCCACGAACTCCATTTTTTGCTGAGGTTGCTGATTAAAGAAGATTTTTTCTTTATCGAAATAGTGCTCAAGATGTTCCCTTTCAGCCTCGTTATCACCAGACAACAAATATATATCAAATTGTTTCCCCAATTTTTGGATGACATTTGTAAAACCTGGACGGTATTGATTGCTAATTTTAAAATAACCTTTAATATTTTGACTTACTGAAAGATAAACACCTGTAGTTGTCTGATTTACATATGCTTCGCCATCACAAACAAAAGTCTGTGAACCGATTTTTACCGGTATTCCATCTATTGTACCAAAGATCCCTTTACCAGACATCTCGACAAATCCAGTCGTGACTAAAGATTGAACATTGACAAGATATCTGTCCAGGACCTGGCTAAGGGGATGAGTGGATTGATGCACAAGTGACTTTACAGCCCGAATTTCCCAGTCAGTCAGATTACTGCCAATAAACCTGATCTCATTTTCATCGGGTTTGGTCAGTGTTCCCGTTTTATCAAATACAAGGGTGTCAATCCTGGTGAGTTTTTCAATCACACGGATATTTTTCAGATACATCCCTTTTTCTCCCAGGATTCGCATGGCAGTGCCCAGGGTGAAAGGGAGCGACATGGCTAGTGCACACGGACAGGCCACAATAAGAACTGAGGTAAGCACCAAAATTGCCTTATGTAGATCACCTAAGATCGCCCAGCCCAGAAATCCGGCCAGAGCTATGACGATAATTGTTACAGTAAAATAAATACTTATGGCATCGATCAGACTTGTCAAGGTGCGGTGGGTGGCCTCTTTAGGCTCATTTTGGTTCCATAGTCGGGTCAGGTGACTCTGCTTAACCTCACGCTCAACCCGGATTGTAATAGCACCGCTAGTTTGGATGCCACCAGCATAAAGTATATCTCCGGTTACTTTTTTGATGGGAACCGATTCACCTGTAACAAAGCTATAATCGATAAGAGCTGATCCTTGCATTAAAATACCATCAGCAGGAATAAGCTCCTTGCTGCGCAAAAGGAGCAGATCACCAATTGCGATTTCTTCAAGCAAGGTGCTTACGGGATTACCGTCAACGATTTTTGTCACCGCGACGGGGAAATAGGACTTATAGTCTCTGTCGAACGAAAGAGACTGATAGGTTTTGCTCTGGTACCACTTCCCGATTAACAGAAAGAATAAAAATCCTGCAAGAGTATCTGAATATCCTGGACCGCGGGAGGTGAACACCTCGTAACCTGTCATAAAAAACAGTGCAAGAATCCCCAGTGCAATTGGCAGATCTATGTTGATTATCCCTTTACGAAGATTTTTAGCTGCTGAAATTATATAATCGCTTCCGCTGTAAAGAACCAACGGAAGCGCAAGAATGAAACTGATGTAATGCAGAAACGTCCCAAGGAATTCGCCAAGCGGCTTTCCGTTGAAGTACTCAGGCAGGCTGTACATCATTACATTCCCGAAGATAAATCCTGCTACCCCAATTTTATAAAGCAAAGTCCTGTCAACCGAGTGGATCTCTTTTTTCTCTAGCGTCTTTAACGAGATATCGGGAATATAGTGTATCGAGACCAAAAGTTCAACCACCATGCGCAACGAAATCTCAGCCGGATTAAAACTGATAGTAACTTCCTTACGGACGAAATTTACCGATGATTGTTTAATGCCGTGATTGAGGCGGCCCAGGTGTTCCAAGAGCCAGATGCAGGAAATGCAGTGAATTGATGGAACGTAAAAGGCGACACGTGCTGTATTACTTTCATGGAATTCATAAAGTTTTTGCATTACCTCCTCCTTGTCTAAAAAGGCATACTTTGCCTGGTGATCAGGATCAGCGATGCGAACGCCCGGGGTAGTTTCAAAAGAGTAGTATTGCTGAAGCTGATTTTCGTTGAGAAGCTGATATACCTGTTTACAGCCTGTACAGCAGAATTTTTGCCGACTGTAAATCAAGGGGGCTTTACCGCAATCGGCTCCGCAATGGATACAGGAGTTATCACTCATCAATAGAAATCTTAATATAAATTAGGGTTTATCACGGATTGCTCTCAGCACGGGCAAAAGTAAGAATGCAAAGTGCAAAATGCAAGGGTTTTCCTGTTTTGCATTTTTCATTTCCTAATTTGCCTTTTGCATTTCCTTATTTTGATCCGGCTGACAACAAGGGTGTTTAACTGCCTCTGAGACATTTGCCGGGGATCCTGTGTTCATATGTGACGATGGTGTCATTTTCGCCTTTGCAGGGCTAAGGTAGGGGATACCTAACGTCAGGCCACGTAAAATAAAAATAATCCCAATAACCACAACAAGATAAGGGATCATCTTATTCATCCTGTTTCGGATGGTACCGGTGATTACATTCCCAATCCATGAAATGAACAACATCATCGGAAGTGTTCCCAATCCAAACAGGACCATGAAGGTAATTCCAAGAATAGTGGTTCCGGTTCCAATAGCACCTGCGATTGCCAGGTACACTAATCCGCACGGAAGCAGCCCGTTGATTATCCCTATCATGAACATCCCTTTGTACGAACGAACCTTAAATAGTTTCTGAATGGCCCGCCTTAAAGGGTTGGTTATAAATTCGAGATTAATACGAAAGTGTTTTTTTAAAACAGCGGGGAGAAGTACTGATAAAATCATGTAGCTACCCATCACAACGGAGATCCCCAGCTGAAATCCCAGCATATTAAAGCTTTGACCAATTAATCCAAAGAAGGCGCCCATCATGCCATATACAGAACTTCTGCCAAGGTTATATATCAGGCCTCCTGTTATTTTCTGGCTAAAATTATTTCCACGCAAGGGTAAGCTCAGGGCAATAGGGCCACACATTCCCATACAATGGAAACTACCCATTAAACCAAGTATAAATGCAGTGATCAGAATTTCCATCTCAGATAAATATGATTTCGCGCAGTAAGCTATTGCAAAAAAAGATCCTTAACGACCTGGTAACCCTTTTTATCATGTGACCATTCAAACGTGACGGTATAATGGCCACTAATAAGATTCTTTTTTTCAAACG
>CAIOOC010000635.1 GCA_903859795.1 uncultured Bacteroidia bacterium | reverse complement strand
GCGAAAACAAATGAGATTTTTAATTTTAACTATTTTATTAGTAATAACGATGAATACAATCCAGAGCATGGCCAGTGAAAAAAATCAAGAATCTCCACTATATTACCTTTTAAGAAAACCGAAAATTAAATCAGAGCAAACTCCCATTACCTTTTGTTGCATCAAATGATAAGCTGCAACATCTGAGAATCTTTATCTCTCATGGCATTAATGACGGAGTTTTAACTATTCAATTTGCACATGAAGCCAACGCATTTCTGAATCAGTTGATTCTAATTCCTTATTACCATGAATATCCTGCCGGGCACACTATCAATAATGAGATGTTTCACGATCTGGTGAATTGGTTAAACTCAAAATAGCCAGTTTTCTGTATTAATTGAAGATACATCGTCAGTAAATATTCCCGCAATCCGTAAAAAAGAGCCCGGAATGGTCATCGGTTTGTATAAGTGAGAGGAGTCATAAAATGCGCGACTCCAGTCAAATTCGCACTAATCTTTAGTTTGTTATATTTTTTAACATCTAATTGCCACGCGGGTTTTACAAATTGAAGATGATCAATTGTGCAACAGAGCTTTTCTTTGTATGCCATTCCAAAATAATCGCAATAATTTAAACTTGTAATCAGGTGATTTAAATGATCTAAACCTGCAGATAGTTAATATTTAATGTGCTTTATCGAATATTAGAGAAGTATTTGATTCATGGCCAATGTATTTTTGACCATAATTCACATGCTAACTTTCTTAATGATGAAACACCAATATAAACCTTTGATGCTTTTGTCCCTGATGTTTTTTATGGTGGGAGCACTCTTCTGCATGAACGACATCCTGTTGCCTTCCCTGATAACTCATTTTAAACTGAATTATACACAGGCGACGATGATTCAGTTTACATTTTACCTGACTTATATACTCTTTCCCATTCCGATTGCCTGGATGATTCACCGTCATGGGTATAAAGTAAGTTTGCTGGTGGCTGTAATAACCTGTGCAATTGGTGCTGCACTTTTCTGGCCGGCAAAATTATTCGACTCTTATCCGATTGTCCTGTTTGCAATATTCATTATTTCAACTGGATTGACAATCATCAACGTGGCAGCGAATCCGTTTGCCTCGATGCTTGGCGATCCTGAAGGGGCGCATCAGCGGATAAATTTCGTTCAGGTCTTCTCAAGGATTGGTTATGCGGTTACGCCGGCTGTTGCCACCACACTGATTTATAATCAAGTCGGAGAAGTCAGATTTCATTTTCCGTACCTTCTACTTGCCGGAATACTGCTGATGATTGCTCTTCTAATGGGACTTTCGCATCTTCCGGCGATGAAACCTGAAAGTGACGACCAGTTCACCCTTAAAGGCATTCTTAGTGAGGGTTATTCACACCGTCACCTCTTTTTTGGAGTTTTCGCCATGTTTTTTTATATGGGGGCAGAGTCATGTACCTGCGGATTTTTCATTCCATACCTTAAATCCGTTCTGGGTTTTACCGATGCAAAAGCGGCAGAATACCTTACGCTTTACTATATCCTCACAGCGATCATGGGCATCTTTGGCGTTGTCCTTTTGAAATATGTCAATGCACATAAGCTTTTAGGAATTTTTGGTGTGGGAATGGTGGTAATTTTTTCAATGATTATTAGTTTTAATAGTGGATACAATGAATTCCTGATGGCGGGATTAGGGTTATTTCTCTCAATTATGTTCCCAACCGTGTTCAGTCTGGCAATTGAAGATATTGGTTCGTTTACCGGAAAAGGCTCTGCATTACTGAATTTTGCTCTGATCGGAGGTTCTATTTTTCCCCCTATTCAGGGGATGATTGCTGATCATCATGGCGTACAGATCTCATACGTAATTCCAATGCTCTGCGTGGTTATGGTCGCGATTTATGCGTTCTTTTTTACCCGAATCCCGATATTGAAAAGGAATGGAGTTGCGGGATCGGCTATTAGGCTGTAGGCTGTTAGACTATTGGGATTTAAACAATTAGAATTCGATCAATATGACCAAGGTTAAAGATCCGATAAAAACTTACGATGCACGATGGGAGGTAAGTGAATTCGACGATCAGGAGGTTCAAAGGCTTTTTGAAGCTTCATTAGGATATGCCAGGATGATTGGTGTTGATACCCTTGTCCTGACACGGGATGCAAGGCTAGGATGTGCCCGTGTAATGGAGATTGGCATGAATGTCGCAATTGAAGCAGGATTCCGGCTATTTGTCTGTTTTGATCCGATAAGTACGCCGCTGAGTTACTTCGTGACCATGCAGACTATCGTTAATTTCCCCGGAACGATGGGGTTAACAGTCACGGCTTCCCATAACCCCAAACAATATGTGGGGATCAAATATACGGTACCAACGGTTGAGGCGATTGGTTATGATTGTGGTCCAATGGGGGGACTAAAAAAAGTGAAGGAACTTTATCACCAGGCAGATTTTGTCCTCGCCAAAGTGGAAGGAGGATCGATGACAATAGTCCAAAATCCTGTCGATGATTACATTAACTACACTTTTAATCTGGCCGGGCTGGCTGCCGGAGAACTTAAAGGGCTTTCTGTTATCCTGGATACTTTCAACGGCTCGGCAGGTCCTGAGTTATACCGCGCATTGACAAAGGCAGGTGTTATAATTGCCCCGTTAAGGCTTGCTCCCAACGGAGAATTTCCGTCAGGGTCACCAAATCCGACAAGCCAGAACAAAATGGAATCAGCAATTGAACTGGCAATAAAAAACGATGCAGATCTTATTATCGGCATTGATGGCGATGGTGACCGAATCGTATTTGGTGATCATAAAGGTGTCTTTAGTGCCGGTTTTGTGATGATTCCAATCCTGAAATCTATCCTATCAAGGGTGAATGGTACAGGTTTATCCAGAGTGCTTTACGATCCAAAGGTAAATCCAATGGCACTTCTAAAATGGGCGGAGCTAAATGCGGAACCTGTACTTTTCCGTAACGGACATTCGCAGATCAAGGCCTTTATGAAAGAGACCGGTGCCATTGCCGGAGCTGAGGAATCCGGCCATTTTTATCATCAGTTGCCGCTAGGGGATATGGTAGTTTCGGGAGAGAATTCTTTATATACAATTCTCCTGTTCCTGAAATCGGTTCAACAAAATAAGGCAATTATTAAGGAGATCAGAACCTCTCAGGATCAAATATTTACTAGCGGAGAGTTCAATTTTGAATTTGGCGACGATAAGATCAGGGATAATGCAATGAGTGCAGTTATTGAGATATTCGAGAACGATCATGCCCGTCTGACTACCCATTCCGAAAATGGTGATGATCTGGAAGGGACTGTGATCTATAAGGGGATATCAACTGATTCCGGAAAAATGGAGCTTGAAAAAGAGTGGTATGCGGCATATGTCAGGACAGCTACCAACGAGAAAGGGGTTGTCCGTACCTATATTTCGGCTTGCGACAGGAATGTTGGATTTGGACTTCAGGAAAAAATCGTCAGGCTTTTGGCTGATAAATTTAAAGGTAAGGAAATTGAGTAATAGGGTAAGGGTCTGGTGATTTATAATTTCTAAAATAAAAGTGCGATTAAAAATCGCACCACCCGGATCGGTGCACATATTGTCTATTTTGAAACTCTGATAATTTGGAACGATATAATTGAAAAACATCTATTACTGTTAGACTATGAGATTACTTATTACAGGTTCAGACGGATTCGTGGCTGGAAGCATCATCGCTCAGGCAAATGGAACTTGGGAGATTCACGGCATTGGTAGATCGGAGAATCCCACAAGAGTAACAGGTGTATTTTACCATACTTTGGATTTACTTGATGAAGAAGGACTTACCGGTCTTTTTAATGAAATCAGACCTGATGCTGTAATCCATACGGCAGCAATGGCCAATATCGATGTTTGTCAGGTTAATCAGGAACAGGCGGAAAGAGTGAATGTCGGCATTACAAAAACAATTGCCAGGCTTTGCGCTGAGCAAAAAGTCAAAATGGTCTTTTGCTCAACAGACACTGTCTTTGATGGTATAAAAGGGGATTACACTGAGTCGGATGCACCACATGCTGTTAATTTCTATGCTCTGACAAAGATCAAGGCAGAACAGATTGTGTTGTCCTCCTCACCTGTAAACGTTGTGGCACGTTTAGCCCTTGTTATGGGACTTCCTGTTATCGGTCAAGGTAATTCGTTCCTTGCAGATACAATCGCAAAACTGAAAAAAGGGGTTCTGATACCATTCCCTGCTAACGAAATTCGCACTCCTGTTGATGTTATTACACTCGGAAGTGCCCTGATTGAGCTTGCCGGAAATCATTTCGGAGGGATAATCCATCTTTCCGGGTCGACAAAGATTAACAGGTATGAGATGGCCCTTGAAATAGCCACTACTCTTGGATATCCTACTGAACTGATTTTCAGGGCTAATTCCAATGCAATGCCGGGAAGAGCACCACGTGCCAATGATGCATCTATGGATAATTCCCTGGCAAAACAAATTTTAAAAACTCCGATGCGCACATTATCGGAAGGATTGAATTTGACACTTAATTTTAAAAAATAAAAATTATACGATGAGCAAAATCAAATTTGACCTGGAAATTAAATTTGGGTCGCAATATGGAAAAGAGGAAGAAGAAGCAGTTCTTAAGGTATTACGCAACAATGCGCCTACAAGTGGTGATGAATGTATAGCCTTTGAAAACCAGTTTGCAGCATATACAGGTGCGAAACATGCAAGGGTTGTAAACAACGGAACTTCAGCACTGTTTTTATCTATGATTGGAATTGGTCTTAAACCAGGCGAGAGGGTGTTAACCACTCCGGTCACATGGATTGCAACCGCGGCTGCACCGGTTACACTGGGAGCAGAAGTTGACTTCGTAGATATCGATCCTATTACACATAACCTCGATCCAAACCAGATAGAAGATAAATTAACCCCCAATACGAAAGCGGTAATACCCGTTCACCTCTACGGTCAGCCCTGCGAGATGGATGAAATCATGGCATTATCCCTAAAACACAATTTTGCAGTTGTCGAAGATGCAGCACATGCCATCGGGGCAGAATATAAGGGGAGGAAAGTAGGAACCATCGGGGCAACCGGATGTTTTAGCTTTCATGAACAGAAGAATATCTCAACCCTTGGTGAGGGGGGAATCGTCCTAACCAATGATGATGATATTTTTGAACGGATCTCTCTTTACCGTTCACATTGCACAAGAGTTCATGGCGTAAGCACCAAATATTGCTCCCTTGACACTGAGAAATTTCCGATTGGTAAGAAATTCTGGTGGCAGGATTTCGATGATTGTGGCTATAACTTCCGGATGACCGATATCCAGGCGGCTGTGGGTATAGAACAATTGAAAAAACTGGATCATCTGAACCAGAACAGGATCGACAATGCAGCCTTTATCAGTCAGGGGCTTGCAGGTGTTCCCGGACTTACATTGCCTGTTGTTCCTTCCTACGACAAACATGTTTTTCACCTATACCCGGTAATGATCGATGCAAAAGAATTCGGTATTACCAAGGAGGATTTCATCTACGACATGCTCCATAAGTTTGGCATAAAAATAGGGTTTCATTATATCCCGCTTCACTATTCGACCGCGTTTAAAAACCGCGGATTTAAAAAGGGGCAATTCCCGAATGCTGAAAAACTGGGAGAACAACTGGTTACATTGCCGATCAATCCCCGTCAGACTGAGGAGGCTTTGGAATACCTGGTAAACAGCATTAAAGAGGTCAGAAGATAAAATAAAGCGGCTGGCAATTGGCAATTGGCTCCTGGCTTTGTGATCCTGCATAATAAGATTGACGTACTTTTATAAATTTAAAATTAAAGGTTTTTAAACCTCTGACTGGTATTTTTTCAACGAAAGAAAGGGCCGCCAGCTACCAGCCATGAATTGCCAGTAGCCTCTTAACCATTAAACTATATTTGATTTATAATTATTATGGCTATGAAATTTACTGATATTGTCCGTTCATTAATCGGTGACGACAGGTTTTTCGCCCCGGCAGCACCAGTCTATATCACCCGTTCACCCGGCAGACTTGATCTGATGGGTGGAAATGACGATTATACCGGCGGCCTGGTCTTTGAATCGACGATTCGGGAGGCCACATGGGCAGCAGCTCAACTTCGCAAAGATGGGTTAATTGTTTTGAAGAACCAGACTGCCACCGATGCCGGATGGCAGGGCGATGTAACAATTGCTTATGCCGACCTGAAAGATGATGCCATTGTGAGGGATTTTTCAAACAGTTCTTCTAAAATCCGATGGACTGCCTATGTACTTGGAACTCTTTATTATCTTAGGAAGAAATTCCCTGAACAAACTCAATATGGTGTTCAGATTTACATGGAATCAACTGTCCCGTTAAACCGCGGAGTCAGTTCATCGGCTGCTATCGAAGTCGCTGTTATGAAGGCAGCTGCTGCGGCTTATAATATTGATTTAGAAGGTATTGAATTGGCGCTTGCCTGCCAGTGGGTAGAAAATGTAATTGCAGAATCGGCATGTGGAATCATGGACCAGATTGCTGTTGTTGCAGGAAAGGAGGGATTTATTTTGCCGCTTGTTTGTCAGCCTTGTCTTCCCGAACCATTGATTCAGCTTCCAAATGACCTCCAAATCTGGGGAATTGATTCCGGGGTAAGTCACCAGGTTTCAGGAATAGAATATGAAGCTGCTCGTGCCGCGGCCTTTATGGGTTACAAAATAATCTGCGACTGGGAACAAATTGCAGTTACAGTGGATAGCCGAAGTGAAATCGAACGATATACAGACGCAAATTGGGATGGATACCTTGCGAATCTCTCGGCCTCGCTTTTCCACGAAAAATATGAACCGACTTTACCTGTAAAAATGACCAGCATTGAATTCCTTTCTAAGCATGAATTTCATGTCGATCCTTATACCCCATTAAAAGAGGGTGTTGTCTATCATATCCAGGCTAACACTCGCTATGCTGTTGAGGAAAACTACAGGGTTCAGCTTTTTTCAGAGTTATCGAGAGGTGCCTCGCTGGCACCTACCAAACGAGCATTTAAATTGATGGGAGAACTTATGTACCAGTCGCACTTTGCTTATACCGAATGTGGACTTGGTGCAAAGGCTACCGATTTTATTGTCAGTTTATTCAGGAAGCAGGGAACTGCAAATGGTATTTATGGCGCCAAGATCACTGGAGGCGGGGCTGGCGGTACTGTTGCAATCCTGGCTGAAAAAAATGCCTCTGAAGTGATTCACAAGGTATTCGAAGAATATGCGCAATCAGGAATGGGCGATCCATATCTGTTTGAGGGGAGCTCAGATGGGGCGGATGCTTTCGGAATCCTGAAAATAAACAGCTAAAGATAGAATCTGTTCAGGTACTGTTTTATCCGTTTCAAATTTGTATTTTTAAGAATTATTCAGGCTCTAAATTTAATTTATTAACAGCTTTAACTTATGAAGAAATACAATGTTGGGATAGTTGGATACAGCTGGGTTGCAGGTGCCCATATTGATGCAATAAATAAAACATCATGGGCTCAGGTTACAGCAGTTTGCTCTTCACGTCAGCTGAATGAAGAGGAGATCAGTGGCATGTACGGTGGCAAAATCAATTGCTATACCGATCTGTCAGAGATGCTTGGCGATCCGGATTTGCATATTGTATCGATTTGCAGCTACCCTGCCGACCATGCCAGACAGGCAATCATGACTGCTAAAGCTGGCAAACACCTGATCATCGAAAAACCAATTGCCTTAACATGGGATGAGTGTCTGGCTGTTGAGGCTGCTGTCAAAGAAGCAGATGTTAAATCCTGTGTCTGTTTTGAGTGCCGTTTCTCCAGTCAGTTGGTAACAATAAAATCTATAATTGACCAGGGGCTTTTAGGCAAGATTCATTATGCCGAGGTTGACTACTATCACGGCATTGGACCATGGTATGGGCAGTATCGTTGGAACGTCCTGAAAGATGCTGCTGGCAGCAGTCTTTTATCTGCCGGATGTCATGCTCTCGATGCCCTGTTACTCTGCATCGGGAGTGAGTTCGAGAGTGTGAGCAGCTTTGCGACCTATTCCGACAACAAAGATTTTGCACCATATGAGTATCCAACCAGTTCGGTCTCAATCGTAAAATTTAAGAACGGAGCCGTGGGAAAAACCGCCTCTGTGATTGATTGTTTGCAACCCTATTACTTCCATTTTCACCTCGTAGGTAGCGATGGAAGCCTGTTGGACAATAAATATTATTCGACAAAAGTACCCGGTCTCGACAAGAATAACTGGACTGAAATACCTATGAAAATGCTTGATTCGGGTGACGTTTCCGACCATCCTTACCTGGCTCAGTTTGAAGCTTTTTTCAAAGCACTCGATGAGGGAAGGGAAATGCCGCTGACCTCTCTTTCAGAAGCACTTAAAACGCATAAACTAATTTTTGCAGCCGACGAATCTGCAAATGCACAGAATTGAAGAAT
>CAIOOC010000634.1 GCA_903859795.1 uncultured Bacteroidia bacterium | reverse complement strand
GTGCATACCTTTTTGCTTTTTCAATCACCTCTTTATCGAGCTTAATTGTCAATTTAGTGTCCATACAAATATATTATACGTACAAATATATACGTACAATGCAATTGTAAGCATTGGAAAAAAATCAGACTAATTATTTATAACCGGCCAGGATTTCAAACTAAAAAATGCACCACCAAATTGCCAAATCAAGTATCCTTTAGTTCCTAACCTGCCATTTCATCAGTCCAAACACCGGTAAATAAAATTCGTATGAATTATTATGTCAATATTTCAGATTTGCCTCCCATGGGCACGACAAAATGTCTGATAATCAGGCGTGGCAGGTATTTTGACCATTGCTGGTTATCTGTCGTTATCTTGTTAACGATTTCGATAGGCCATCATCTATAAAACAAAAAAACAACCATATGAATTTTGACAATTTTACAATTAAGGCACAGGAGGCAGTTAATCATGCGGTGAAAATAGCCGAAGGGAATAACCAGCAAGCGATTGAAACGGGTCACCTGTTAAAGGCGTTGATGGTCAATGCCGAGAGTGTTACAGGTTTTCTTCTCAAAAAACTGGGGGTTAATGTTGTGGCTCTAAATGCTGCCATTGATAAAGTCATAACAAGTTATCCAAAAGTTACAGGTGGTGAAACGTATCTCTCTTCCGCGGCTAATTCAGCTGTACAGAAAGCAGGCTCAATTGCCCAGAAGATGGGGGATCAATACGTTTCGGTTGAACATTTGCTGTTAGGGATTCTTGACGGCAGCGATTCGGTTAGCCGGATGATGAAGGATAGCGGTATAACGCATAAGGAGCTTGAGGAGGCGATAAAGGTTTTACGGAAGGGGTCTAAGGTGAACAGCCAGACTGCTGAAGATACTTTTAACTCTTTGAACCGGTATGCCGTCAATTTAAATGAACGGGCAAAATCGGGCAAACTTGATCCTGTTATCGGTCGTGATGAAGAGATTCGTCGTGTATTGCAGATTTTGTCACGACGCACCAAAAACAATCCGATTTTGATCGGGGAACCGGGTACGGGTAAAACGGCAATTGTGGAAGGTCTGGCCCAACGGATTGTTCGTGGTGATGTTCCCGAGAATCTGAAGGATAAACAGGTATTTTCGCTCGACATGGGTGCTCTCATCGCAGGTGCCAAATACAAGGGTGAATTTGAGGAGCGTTTGAAAGCTGTTATCAATGAGGTCATTCAGGCTGAAGGAAATGTAATTCTTTTCATTGATGAGATTCACACCCTTGTCGGAGCAGGGAAAAGCGAGGGTGCCATGGACGCAGCAAATATTTTAAAACCAGCACTTGCACGCGGAGATCTTAGGGCCGTGGGAGCCACAACACTTGGTGAATACCAGAAATACTTTGAAAAGGATAAAGCTTTGGAACGCCGTTTCCAGCTTGTAATGGTCGATGAACCGTCCACTCTGGATGCAATTTCAATTCTTCGTGGATTGAAGGAGCGTTATGAGAATCACCATAAAGTGAGAATCAAAGACAGTGCAATTATTGCAGCAGTGGAGCTCTCCCAACGTTATATAACTGAACGTTTTCTGCCGGATAAGGCGATAGACCTTATGGATGAAGCCGCAGCAAAACTTAGGATGGAGATGGATTCTTTGCCTGAAGAGCTTGATGAGATTAATCGCAAACTCACTCAGCTTGAGGTTGAGCGGGCGGCAATACAGCGGGAAAATGATTTTTCCAAACTTGCAAAACTCGAAGAGGAGATCGCCAATCTGAAGGCCGATCAGACGAAGTTCAGGGCGGCATGGCAGGCTGAAAAATCTGTGATTGAAGGGATTCAAAATCAGAAACAACAGATTGAAGAGCTCAAGCTTCAGGCCGACCAGGCTGAAAGACAGGGTGAATACGGACGGGTCGCTGAAATCCGTTATGGTAAGATAAAGGAGGCAGAAGCAGATATTGATGCTTTACAAAAAGAACTTATAACTCTTCAGTCCGGCAAATCCCTTATTAAAGAGGAGGTTGACAGTGAAGACATTGCAGCAGTTGTGGCAAGATGGACCGGGATTCCGGTTCAGAAAATGCTTCAGAGTGAACGGGAGAAACTTCTTCATCTTGAGGAAGAGCTGCATCTGCGGGTTGTGGGTCAGGATGAGGCTATAGCTGCAGTCTCTGATGCAGTAAGACGCTCACGCGCCGGATTACAGGATGACAAACGGCCGATCGGATCGTTTATCTTTCTGGGAACCACGGGTGTGGGAAAGACTGAGCTTGCAAAAGCATTGGCAGAATACCTCTTTGATGACGAAAATATGTTGACACGGATTGATATGTCGGAGTACCAGGAGAAATTCTCGGTAACACGACTAATCGGTTCCCCTCCGGGGTATGTCGGATATGATGAAGGTGGTCAGTTGACTGAAGCGGTGAGGCGTAAACCTTACTCGGTGGTGCTTTTTGATGAGATTGAGAAGGCGCATCCCGATGTTTTCAACGTTTTGCTCCAGGTTCTTGATGACGGGAGACTGACTGACAACAAGGGGCGGACTGTCAATTTTAAGAACACAATCATCATTATGACCTCCAATATCGGGTCACATATTATCCGCGAACGGTTTGCACATCTGAACGAAGGTAACAGGACAAAGGTGGTTGAAGATTTACGGAGTGAACTGTTTGAGCTGCTCAAGCAAAGTATCAGGCCGGAATTTCTGAACCGTATTGATGAGATCATCATGTTTACACCTTTAAGCCGTAAAGAAATACGGGATATCGTAAGGTTGCAGTTTGCACTGATTGCCGACCGGTTAAAGAAGAGTGGCTATGAAACGACGATCACTGAAGCTGCTATCGACTGGATTGCCGAAGCCGGGTTTGATCCTCAGTTTGGAGCACGTCCTGTGAAACGGATTATGCAGAAGTTCCTGCTCAATGATTTATCGAAGGATATCCTTGCGGGTAAGGTAATGGCTGATCATCCGGTTAAGATTGATGTAAGTGAGGATAAACTGGTTTTTATAAGTGAATAATGCAGTAATAAACTCGGCAGAGATTTTATTGTTTGCTGGTTACCCCCGGCTGGTGCCGGGGGGCATTAACATTAATCCACCTTCGGCGGATTCACTTTCTGTTATTGGACAGTGTATCGACAGATTTTATCAATCTAAACTCCGATTTTCTTTCCTGTTTTTACGAAAGCAGGCTTTCTTTTTGGATTTTTTGCTTTCATGGCATCCATTAGCTTTCTGAAGTCCCGAAAATGAGTTGTACAAGCTCTAAGGTTACCACACAGTTAAAAATGACCAATAAAAAATTATTTTTCAATTAAATGTACATATATTTGTACGATTAATTGTACAAATATAATTTAAAAATATGCTGACTACAACACTTTCAGATTTCAGGAAG
>CAIOOC010000633.1 GCA_903859795.1 uncultured Bacteroidia bacterium | reverse complement strand
TTTCATACTTTGAAACTGACATGGACCAATACCTTGAATTATCAGGTGGCTTGGGGTAAAAATGCCTTGGATGCCGTTGCAGGTACTGAGATATATAAAGAAACCACTGAAAATTTCTGGGCAAAACGACAAGTTTTCGCAAGTCAGGATCCCAATTACATGTACCTTGATGCAGGTACTGGCTTAAAGGACAATGGAGGTTCAGCCGTAGAATACAGATTATTATCATACTTTGGAAAGGTTAATTACGTATTTGACCAAAAATACCTGGCCTCGGCAACATTCAGATATGACGGTTCATCACGTTTTGGGGCTAATAATAAATTTGGATTCTTTCCTGCATTTAACCTGGGTTGGAGGCTTAATAAAGAAAATTTCATAAAAGATAATGTTAATTTCCTTTCCGATCTTAAATTGAGATATGGATGGGGTAGAACTGGTAGCCAGGATTACATCAATGCAACTGCAAGCAAACAACTTTATCAAACCAATTATTCCGGAGGTGATCCTACATGGCGTTCTCCGGATGGAACAGCTTACGATATTTCAGGTTCTAAAACAGGAACTCTTCCTTCAGGCTACCAAATTACACAAAGAAGTAATGATGATCTTAAATGGGAAGCAACAACGCAGTCAAATTTCGGTTTAGACTTTGGCTTGTTTGAACAGAAAATTTATGGCTCGATAGATTACTTTACCAAAAAAACTACCGGGATGCTTGTGCAGCCTGCCTACCTTGCTGTAATTGGTGAAGGTGGATATCGCTGGTTGAATGGTGCTAGTATGGAAAACAAGGGAACTGAATTTGCAATAGGCTATAGGGGTAAAATAGGGTCCGATTTAACGTTCGATTTCACAGGAAATATTGCAACTTACAGAAATAAAATCACCTCTCTGCCTTCATCTGTGGTCAATACTTATGGTGGAAACGGAACAACGGATAATATTTTGGGACATCCATGGGGATCAGGATATGGATATGTAGCTGATGGTTTGTTTAAAACCAGGGATGAAGTTGCTAATTCTGCAGAACAATTAGGAAAAGGACTGGGCAGAATCAGATACAAAGATCTTAATGGTGACGGCATTATAGATTCCAGAGATCAAACTTGGATTCTTAATCCTACTCCCGATTTTACTTATGGTCTAAATTTGAATTTCGAATATAAGGGATTTGATCTGACAATATTCTTTCAGGGTGTTGGTCATATTGATGAGAATGTATATGGAGTCAAATCTATGACTGATTTCTGGAGTATTAACGAAACCGGATCTAATAAGGGTACACGTTTAATGGATGCCTGGACACCAACAAATTCAAAATCCTCAATTCCTGCATTGACAAGTACTGACAGAAATAATGAAACCAGGTTCTCTACCTATTTTATTGAAAATGGTTCTTATGCCAAATTACGCAATTTGCAGATTGGTTATACAGTTCCCAGGCGAATTACTGACAAAATCTCTTTAAGCAATCTATATTTCTATGTCAGCGGTCAAAATCTCCTGACTATTAAAAGCAAGAGCTTTACCGGAGTAGATCCTGAAACACCAACCTATGGCTATCCAATCCCGACTATGATAACAGCAGGATTAAAGGTAGCGTTTTAGTTATACAGGTTAATTCTAAAATCTCAATAAGTTAAAAATAAAGAATATGAAAAATATTATATTACTCATCATTTCCATTGCGGTGTTAAGCTCCTGCAATAAGGATTTTCTAAATGTTTCTCCCAAGGCTCAGTTAAGTGAGGCGCAGGTTTCAACTGGGCCAGAACAGTTGGTCTACGCCGCATATGCAGAATTAGGTAACGATCACTATATGACACCCAATAGCCTTTGGCCATATGGAAATGTAAGGTCAGGCGATGCTTATAAGGGTGGACGGGATGAAGCTGACATCCAGGAATTCTATTTCATGGAAATCTTTAAAAACGTAAGAAGCGATATAGGCCAATATGATGGTCAGTGGTTCCAATACTATGTTGCCCTATCCAGAGTGAATGCTGCTTTAGCCAATTTGGATAAATTATCTGAAACAGATTTTCCACTTAAGAAGATCAGACAGGGAGAAATGCGGTTTCTGCGCGGCCATTTTTATTTCCAGTTGAAAATAATGTTTAAAAATATTCCATATATTGATGAGACGGTTAATACAAATGATTATGATAAAATATCGAATGTAGCACTGAAGAATGATGAGTTATGGGATAAAATTGCTGCTGATTTTCAATTTGGAATTGATAATCTTCCGCCATCCCAAACTCAGATCGGAAGAGCTAATAAGATTGCAGCTGCAGCTTATTTAGCCAAAACCAGACTCTATCAGGCATATGAACAGGACGATAAAAACAATGTAACAACGATTAACCAAACAAAACTTAATCAGGTAGTAACACTTGCAGACCAGGTAATTGGCACATCGTATCATCTTGCGCCAGACTTTGCAAATAACTTTATCCCAGGATCAAATGAAAATGGCCCGGAATCTATTTTTGCAATTCAATTCTCAAAGGACGATGGTACAATGTTTGGGCGACTCAATTTTGGAGACGTTTTAGGGACACCTCAGGGGATTGGTTGCTGTGACTTTCACAAACCGAGTCAAAATCTGGCAAATGCATTCAAAACAGGTTCTGACGGTTTACCAATGTTTAGTGATTTTAATAATTCTGATCTTGATCTGAATTCAAATACTGTGGATCCCAGATTGGACCACACAATCGCAATACCTGGTCATCCTTACAAATACGACCTATCTACGATCTACCAGGTTAGCTGGAATAGAACTCCTGATGTGTATGGAGTTTTTGCTTCACTGAAGGAAAATGTTCAGAAAGGTGCCTACACACAGGTTGGACCATTTTACGCAAACACGAAAAATAAAATTGTTTTACGATATGCTGATGTTTTACTTTGGAAAGCTGAAGCATTGATTGAATTAGGTCGTCAGGCTGAAGCACTTCCTATCATTAATCAAATTCGGACAAGGGCTGGAAATAGCACGGCACTTCTTAAAATGGGTGGGGGACAGTCAGTATCAAATTATAAGGTTTCCACCTATGAAGACGGCGTAAATTGTAATTGGACACAGGATTTTGCACGTAATGCTCTTCGCTGGGAACGCCGACTTGAATTCGCAATGGAAGGAAACAGATTCTTCGATTTAGTAAGATGGGGGATTGCTGATACTTATTTGAATTCCTATTTCCAGGTTGAAAAAACGAAGCGGAAATATCTTAAAGACGGACTATTCACTAAAAACCGGGATGAATACTGCCCAATTCCTCTAAACCAGATCAGATTCAGTCACGACTTATATAAACAAAACTATGGATACGTCCAGTAATTGGGTCTATTTGCCAAAAAACTTATTAATAGTTTATTATAAAACAAGAAACAATGAAAAATAAATATAGTTATATCATACTATTTGGGCTTTTTATCTCAATAATAAGTTGCCAGAAACGCGAAATTGTAAGTCTTCCGACCAAATTAGCGACAGTTTCCAATCTCCAATACACCTTAACAGGGGATACAGTCAACCTCACATGGAATCTGCCTCCAGTTCAGGATAATTTAAGCGTTACCGTAAATGACGGTGTTACATCTATACCATTAAGCACGAAGGCCACCACTTTTAAGTACGGGATTGTCGAGACAAATAAGGAGTATGGTTTTACAATCAAGGTGAGCGATAGCAATGGAAATACTTCACTCGGACAAACAGTGAGGTTTACCCGTGACGGAGCTTCACCAGTTAAAAATGTAAGTGCTATTCAAAATGATAATGGTGTATTAATATCATGGAGTTTACCTGATCAGCCTGTTACCAGGATAGAGCTAAAAATCGGAGAAAATACATTAGACCTTGGACCGACTATAACCTCATACCAGGTCAATGGTCTTCAGGCAGCAAAGTATATGATCAGCGTTGTAACAACAAACAGCGCCAACAAAGTATCAAACACTGTTTATCTGCCTTTCAAAGTTGGAGCTACAATGATCGGATATTTAGGAGTTTACGCCGATTCAACAGCTTTGCTTACAAATGGTGACGACGATGAGATAGCAGGAGGGAAATGGCTGTTCCAAAACTACCCGAAATCAAGGTATATTTCATTTGATCAGATAAAAAATGGTTCTGTCGATTTAACGCAAATCCGGGTAATCTGGTGGAACTTCGATGTTGTGGCAGGACATGCTTTACCAGCTATCACTACAGATGCGACCGTTGTAGCTAAGATGACCCAATATTATAAAAACGGGGGGAACTTACTTCTGAACCAATATGCAATTCAGTATTTCTGGACATTAGGTAGGATTACGCAAAACTACTTCATGGGTTTTGATGAAGGACCAGGAGGTTTTAATCCCGATGTTTGGGGTGTTGGCGTAAATATTCATCAAAAACATGATCAGAGCGGCCATCCGCTGTACAAAGGGATTACAATGACAACTCAACCCGACGGTAGAATTACGTTCCCTGTAATCGGGTCAGGATGGAAGGAAAACCATAATGCAGTAATATTAAGAATCCCTGAATTTGAAGGTGGATTGCCCAATGATAGTGAAACAGCCTATACGAAGTTTGTGGACGATAACAATGCAGTCTGGCTTGGAATGTGGGATGGTATCGGAGATTATTGGATGGCCGGAGTACTTGAATTTAAGCCGAAAGATGATTTCCAGGGCTCCGGAATTTTTATCGGAATTGGTGGAATCGAGTGGCATCAAAATACAGGAAATCCCTATCAGTCAACTATTGAGCTCCTTTATAAGAATGCTCTTGACTACCTGAAAACAAAATAAATCACAACGAGTCTTCCGGAGTACACCTTCGGAAGACTCTTATTTAAATATACTGCAAATGCCTAAATTGATCCTTTTATTTATTCTCATATCACTTGGATTGGTTTCCTGTAAAAAAAATGGTGTGAGTACTGATCCGAATATTTTGGTAATAACTACTGATTCTGTAAAGAATGTTTTGCTCTCGGAATCTGACTACAGACCAATATATCATTTTACTCCACCGACAAATTGGATGAACGATCCCAATGGACTGGTCTTTTATAAAGGCCAGTATCACTTGTTTTATCAATATAACCCAAATGGAAATGTGTGGGGGCCAATGAACTGGGGACATGCTACGAGCACCGATCTTTGTAATTGGCAGGATCTTCCAATTGCTTTAACCCCTGATAATTTAGGCACAATTTTTTCAGGAAGTGCAGTGATAGATGTCAACAATACTGCAGGGTTTAAAAGTGGTGCCGAAGATCCGATGATTGCTATTTTCACTCACAATGGGCAGCAACAATCCCAAAGTATTGCATACAGTAATGATAAAGGGGTGAACTGGACAAAATACACTGGTAACCCGGTCCTTGCTAACCCTGGCGTCCCTGATTTCAGGGATCCTAAAGTATTTTGGTATTCTTCCGGACAGAAATGGGTTATGGTTATGGCTGCCGGGAATAAGGTGAATTTATATGCCTCTACTGATTTGAAAAGCTGGCAGTTCTTGAGTGAATTTGGTGCAGATATGGGTGCTCATGGTGGTGTTTGGGAATGTCCTGATTTGTTTGAGCTACCGGTAGAAGGATCAAATTCACAAAAATGGGTGTTATTGGTGAGCTGCAATGGGGGCCCAAATGGGGGAACTGCAACCCAATACTTTATCGGAAATTTTGATGGCACAAGCTATACCACTGAATCCACGAATATTTCATGGATCGACTATGGTACCGATAATTATGCCGGCGCAACATATAATAATATTCCCTCTTCTGACGGCAGAAGAATAATGATTGGATGGATGAGCAACTGGTCCTATGCAGATAAGGTCCCGACAACTAAATGGAGAAGCACAATGACTGTTCCAAGGGTTCTTTCCCTGGCAAATACCAGTCTGGGACTAAGCTTAAAAACACTTCCGGCAAAGGAAATTGCTAACTATGAAACCAATCCGGCAGATACAATTATCAAATCACCTGCGAGTATAATTCAATTATCTAATAATAAAACGATTAAAACAGGAAGTTACGAGATTGACTTCACCGTTGATTTTAATAAATCGAACAACTTCACATTAACTCTTGGTGATTCCAAGGAGAAATTGACGGTAAATCTTGATAAAGTGGCAGGTCAGGTCTCAATTGACAGGAGTGCATCTGGGCAGGTTGATTTTAATGGTCAGTTCAGGCAAAAAATATCGTGCCCTTTTGTTCCCCAAATTAATCTGATTACTGATATCCAGATTTTAATTGATAAAACATCGATCGAACTTTTTCTTGATCATGGCGACAAAGTAATGACTGCTTTATTCTTTCCTGTCTATCAGTACAACCAATTAAAAGTGCAGGGAAATAATAATGTACCTCAGATCAGTAATTTTAGTCTGAAAATGATCACTAAAAGTTTATTAAGGTAGTTAAAAGAGAAAATGGGACTTAATCAAAAAATTAATCTAGCATTGTTGATTGTGGCATGGGCAATTTTTGTTCTGCCTGTAAACACTTTTGCTCAAAAACCGGCAGAAATAATTCCCAATTTCAGTTTCTACAAACTTGATAATACTCCATTTACAAATAAAAACCTTGCTTTGGGAAAGAGTAAACTGTTCATTTTTTTTGATGTTACATGTGACCATTGTCAGGAGACTATAAGTACCTTAAATAACCGCTTAACAGAGTGCAATCAAATTGCAATCTATCTGATTACGCTGGATGATAAACTTAAAATATCGAATTTTTTAAACCGGTATGGAAGAAACCTGATGATGGAAAGGAATGTAACTATTTTAAGGGATAAAAAAGATCAGTTTATTACACTTTTTGGACCCCGCAAATACCCTTCCGTATTTTTATATTCTTCAAAAAAGAAATTATTACTCTATGATGATCAGGATCTGAAACTTGAAAAATTCTTTAAACTGATTAATTCAGGTGTTTAAATAGAATAGTTAATTGCAAAAAATGGCACAAATCTCTCAAAATTATTATAACAACTAAGACTAATATTTTAATATTCAATAAATTATGAATAGGTATAATATTTTCTACTTAATTTTTTTGTTTATTATCACTCTTTCGTGTAATAACTCAAATTCCTCTGTAAAGTCATCAGAGAAACTTTATAATGAACGTTATAGGCCTCAGGTGCATTTTTCTCCTGCCACAAGTTGGATGAACGATCCAAATGGTCTTGTATTTTTTGAGGGTGAGTATCATCTGTTCTATCAGTATTATCCTGATGCTACGGTTTGGGGTCCCATGCATTGGGGACATGCTATTAGTACAGATCTGGTTCATTGGCAACATCTTCCAATTGCCCTTTATCCTGATAGTTTAGGCTATATCTTTTCGGGTAGTGCGGTTATTGATTATAAGAATACTTCCGGACTTGGAAAACCAGACAAACCGGCCATGATTGCTATTTATTGTTATCATTCGCCACTTCTTGAAAAAGCGGGGAAAGATAAATATCAAACCCAGGGAATGGCATATAGCCTTGACAAAGGCCGGACATGGACCAAATATTCCGCAAATCCAATCGTTCCAAATCCCGGCATAAGAGATTTCCGTGATCCTAAAGTATCCTGGAATGTAGAAATCAAAAAATGGATTATGACGCTGGCAGCTGGTGATTGTGTTCGGTTCTACTCCTCAGTTGATCTGAAGAAATGGACATTTGAAAGTGAATTTGGGAAGACTTTAGGCGCACATAGCGGAGTGTGGGAGTGCCCCGACCTTTTAAAGATGCCGGTAAAGGGTAGTAAAGGGGATTCTAAATGGGTATTACTGGTAAGTATTAATCCCGGTGGTCCTAATGGGGGATCTGCTACACAATATTTTACAGGGGACTTTGACGGTCATCAGTTTACTGCTGATGATCAAAATGTTCGGTGGATGGATTATGGAAAGGATAATTATGCCGGGGTAACCTTTTCAGGAATTCCTGATAATGACGGGAGATTCATATTAATAGGCTGGATGAGCAAC
>CAIOOC010000632.1 GCA_903859795.1 uncultured Bacteroidia bacterium | reverse complement strand
GGGAGAACCAGTGCCAGCAGATCTGGACTGGGACTTATGGCAGGGGCCTGCTAAGGAAAGGGCTTACAGCGCGAAGTATCTCCCAAGATTCTGGAGAGGCTGGTATGAATTAGGAGATGGAGTGCTCGGCGATTGGGGTTGCCACACATTGGATGCACCGAACTGGTCACTTGATCTTGGATTGCCCTTATCGGTTACCCCGTTACTCAGACCATCCTCGCCCGACGGATTTATTCCGGATAAATCATCCCTGAAATTCGAATTTGCAGCACGCGGAATCAAACCTCCGGTAACCTTAACCTGGATGGATGGTGGTGAAAAACCTGAAAATCGTCCGGAATGGGGTCTCAAAGAGATGCCGGGCAGGGGGATGATCATGGTTGGAAGTAAAGTTTCTCTTCTAACCGGAGGGAGGCCTGCAAGTCCAAAACTGCTGATTCCCGATGCAGAATGGGATCATTTTACCAAAAACCTGCCGAAAGAGACAATCCCGCGCGTTGAAGGTGGTCCCATTGCCGAATGGATAAGGGCAATAAAAGGGACCGGACCCATTCCTGGGGCTAACTTTGAATACTCGGCACCCTTAAGCGAATTGAATGCAGTAGGTATCCTGGCCCAGAGGCTCAACACCAGAATAGAATATGATGCCATAAATATGAAAGTCAAAGATCATCCTGAGTTTGATCAGTTTATCAAAGAGCCTGTTCGCGATGGGTGGTCTTACGGCGAAGACCTTTGGAGAAGCTAGAAGCAACGAAACAAATGATATAAATAGAAATTAATTGAAACAATAGAAAATAACAAATAAGAGTGAATTAAATTGAAATAGGGAAATTAAAGAGACAATAATATCAAATAAACAACACGAATATCATGACAATTTTATCACGCAGAACATTCCTGAAAACAGCTTCAGTGGCTGCTTCAGGAACACTTTTGATTCCAAACCTGTTTAGCTGCTCACCAAATAACAAATTAAACATTGCTCTGATTGGAGTTGGTGGAAGGGGCGAGGATAACTGGAAGACCTTATTTTCAGATGAAAAGGGTAGCACAGAGAAAAAACCGTCCGGACAAATACGAAAATTTTTGAGAGAAAATGTTGTTGCTCTGTGTGATGTTGACGAAAAGCGTGCAGCCTTTGCATTTGAAACTTTCCCAAAAGCAAAAAAATACAAAGATTTCAGGGTCATGTTCGATGAAATGGCAAACCAGATTGATGCGGTGATCATTTCTACTCCGGACCATTCGCATTTTGCGGCAACAATGATCGCGATGCAGCTTGGGAAGCACGTCTATGTTGAAAAACCATTGGCCCATAATATATGGCAGTTGCGAACTATGAAAAAGGCAGCCAAACATTTCCGGATTGTTTCTCAGATGGGAAATCAGGGACATACGACAAATGGCATCAGGAAGATAAGGGAGTGGTATGATGCCGGTGTTCTCGGACAGGTCAGAGAGGTACATGCCTGGTTTGGACCTTATGATTTCAAACCTGGAGGTTATTGGACCAAACCTGACAGTTTTCCACCGTCGACTCAACAAGTACCCGCAGGTCTCGAATGGGATCTGTGGCTAGGTCAAGCTACTGAGCACCCCTATAACAGTGCCTATTGTCCCAAGTCATGGAGAGGTTTTTACGATTTTGGAAATGGTCTGTTGGGCGACTGGTCCTGTCATACCCTGGATGCTCCTTTCTGGGCATTGGATCTTGGAAAGCCACAAACAATTGAGGCAGCGGTACCTAATCCGGTGCCGGATCATAGTTTTATTCCGGATGAATCGGTTATTACTTACCAATTTGGCGCCCGGGGCGATAAAGCTCCTGTTAAGCTGGTCTGGCATGAGGGTGGTTCCAAACCTGAAATCCGCCATGAATGGGGTATAAAAGAGTTACCCGGCTCTGGTATGGTGATGATTGGGGAGAAGAAAACCTTAATCACCGGTGCGAGACCGAATAAACCCCGCCTGATGGTCCCGGAAGCAGAATGGCAGGAATTTATTAAAAACCCTCCTGCCCAAACCTTTAAACGGATTGGCGAAGAACAACCTCAACAGGAGTGGATCGATTGTATAAAAAACAATACGCTGCCAGGATCGAATTTCGAATACTCGGCCGATTTATCTGAAATGGCATTGATTGGAGTACTGGCGCAAAAATTTGCTGCAAAAATTGAATATGACGGTGCAAACATGAAAGTTACAAACCGCCCTGATATTGATGCGTTCATCAATGTGCCCGCCCGCAAAGGATGGGAATATGGACAGGAGCTCTGGAAAAGCTAATATACCGGAGGATTGATTTTCTACAAAGATCAAAAATAACTTTTTCCCTCCGGTATAACCTCTGTGCTGCTCTGTGTTATTAGTTAAAACAATCATTTTAAATAAAAACATGGACGGCGCAGAGATTTTCAGAACTACAACCAAAACCCTCTCCTAAGCAGAAGTGGATAACCAAGACTAGTTACTGCACCTTTTAATATTGACACAAAATGAAAATCAGAATATTTACAATCAGCCTATTATTGCTAATTACCTTAAGTTTTTCCTCAAAAGGAAAGAGGCTTACTGCCAATGTATCATCAGTCGATATTACTCCCCCGATTGAGATGAAATATACGTTGGGAGGTT
This sequence comes from uncultured Bacteroidia bacterium, assembly GCA_903859795.1. Classification (GTDB taxonomy): domain Bacteria; phylum Bacteroidota; class Bacteroidia; order Bacteroidales; family Prolixibacteraceae; genus JAAFHB01. The sequence continues at coordinate 7,898 of CAIOOC010000632.1, read as the reverse complement.
ATGGTGAAAGAATGAACAAACCTGCGGAAGGAATTCATGACCATATTATGGCCAAGGCACTTGCATTGAAAATGGGGGAACGGAAATACATGATCATTACTCTTGATCTTCTCGGTATCCAGTCAAACGTCAAGAGCGACCTGATTAAACGGATTCAGGGAATGGGCTGGGGGATGGAAAATATGATGCTTCTTCCCAGCCATTCACACGGAAGTCTTGAGATGGCTGCACTAAACAGCAAGAACGTGTTGAATAATCCAAATCTGGGAATTTATCAGCCTGAACTTTTGACTTTTCTTATCGATAAACTGGAAAAACTGGTCAAGGATGCAGACAGGAACTATCAACCAATCAAAACTGCGACAGGAAGCACTATTCTTGAAGGGCTAAACCGAAACCGGCGTAAGGATCCTGATGTAGACAAAGAGCTTATTGTCACAAGAATTGACCTGATCAACGGGAAACCTCTCGTTGCGCTAGTAAACTGGACAGCACACCCAACCTTTATCGGAGGGCAGGATATGCAGCTCTCAGCCGAATGGCCGGGCTACCTCCAGAACGACCTCCAGGATATGATCGGACAAAGTGTTACGGCAATGTATTTTAACGGATCGGAAGGAGACCAGTCAACAGTGCTGAACAGTGACAAGAAAGCGTATGAAAAAATCCAGATCTACGGAAAAATCATTGCTGATAAAGCATTCGGATTATATAATGAAATCAAACCTCAGGATACAAGGGAATTTAATTACGCTTACAACATGACCAAATTACCTCCGCATGCTGCCCATCCCTCTTTTATGAAAACGGGCGGAGAGGAATACGGGTTAGATGAAAAAACAGTGAAAATTGTGATGGACATTCTAGGGCCCTGCGAGGTAGGTTTGGGAGCAGTCAGAATTGGCGATTTGCTTATTTCGGGAATACCTGGTGAGATGACTGCTGTTCTGGGGCGGAAAGTGAAAAGTGCAGTTAAACAGAGTGGAATAAAATATGTTGCAATTGGCGGGCTGGCAAATGAATGGATAAGCTATATACTGAGCCGCGACCAGTATCTGCATGGCGAAGGTTATGAATCAAGTATGAGCTTTTATGGTCCCGACCTTGGCGAAGTCATTTCTTCAGGAGCAATTAAGACAGCTCTTCCTTTATCTCAAATTAAATAAACACTTTATAGTACGTTATTTAAATATTAACAACAAGGATAAATGGTAGTACAGAAAGAGAAAAAGTTACCGGTGGGAAGAATTGCCTCTCTCGATCAATTCAGGGGATTTGCCATCTTTGGAATGATTCTCGTGAATTACCTGGGCTACTTTAACTCGGTTGCAGTTACAATGAAACATCCGAATTACGGGATGACATTTGCCAACACAATCGCCCCGTTTTTCCTGTTTGCGGTCGGTTTGGGACTCAGAATGTCGCTGGCTAACCGGATCAAAAAATCGGGCAAGCTAAACGGCTATTGGACAGCCATAAAACGGTATTTAATTCTTATAGTAATCGGAATTATAATCTATGGACCGGATCCAAAGCTCGGAATGTGGGATGCGTTGGTTGACATCGGTTTTGCAGGACTCATAACACTTCCGTTTATTCTCTCCGGCAGGTGGATTAGAATTTCAATAGCACTGTTTTATCTCCTATTGTATCAGTCCCTGTTTGCCTTCACGGGTTACGGGGATTGGACAATGAATCACAGCATAGACGGAGGACCATTGGGTGTTCTCAGCTGGTCATCCATTCTTATCTTTGGCTCGGTGCTGATGGACGATTTATCTTCACTAAGCTCCGGTGCTTTTATAAGACGATCACTGGTTTCAGCGATTATTCTTACCACAATCGGGTTTGGACTTTCACTTTTAGACCCAGCCCCGTTGTGGCAATTTTCACAACGCAGTATGACAATTGCCTATCCTATTTTTGCTACTGGTATAAGTTATGCAGTTTTTGTCTTGTTTTATTGGTTGGCTGACATGAGAAAAATTGAGATTCCACACCTGACGGTTTTGGGGATTAATTCTCTGGCCCTTTATCTGGTTCAGAACATTATCATTGAATTTTATGGTAAACGGTTGAATCGTGATGCCCCATTATGGCAGGCGATATGCGGAGTGGCAATTGTTTACCTGATATGTTTCGCCGTGGCAAGATATATGGCAAGAAATAAAATTATTGTAACGATTTAAGACAACAAGGGAAAGTGTGGTACAACACATTTCTCTCTAATTTAACAGGTAACAGTGCTAATTTTCTCTTTATCATGGTAACAGACAGACGAAATTTTCTGAAAGCCTCCGCCTTATTAGGAAGTGCAGCTTTGGTCGGGTATATACCTCAGGCGAAATCAATAAAAAGCGGTCCCAGAAGTTTTAGCCTATGTACAAATACTGAGACTCTTGGTAAAAATCCGGATTTCTTTGATCTGATCGTGGATAGTGGCGTAAATGTTGTCTGGATGCCATACTTTTTGAATGGATACTATCCATACTCAATTGAAGATATCCTGCATTGGAAAGGACGATTTGAAAAAAAAGGAATTGAAGTTCAGGCACTTACGGTGCCATTGGGACATCCGGGCAATTCACTTGGAGGCTTACCTGAATTTGAGAGTACCCCAAAAAACTGGCCACGGGGCGTCGATATTGACGGAAACAAATATTCCGGAACATCGCTGCACCCTGCCGTTACCCTGGAGAATATTTCAGTAATTCAAAAAGTTGGCAAGGCTGGTTTCACAAAACTGTTTTTAGATGATGATTTCAGGTTGGCACGCACACCCGGAAAGATTGGTGGATGCTTCTGCACAAACCATCAGAATGAATTTCTCACGAAGTATGGCTATTCCCAAACGGATTGGGAACAGCTTAAAAATGATATAAATAATCGTCATCTGAATTCAATTACAAGAAATTGGATAAATTTTAATTGTGATCAATTAACAAACTCTTTTAGAGAACAACAAGCTGCATCACCTGAAGTAAAACTTGGAATAATGGTAATGTATTTTGGATCCGAAAAAGCGGGTATAAGGTTGACTGATTACAAGGGATCTCTGATGCGGGTCGGAGAACTTATGTTCGAAGATCGCCTGATGACTCCGGTAAAGGGAAAAACGGATGAGCTTTTTAGTGCCCTCTTCCACAGAAGATTTGTTACCCCGGAATTGGCTTACAGCGAAACCACGGCCTACCCTGCCCAAAAGCTCTCTGCAAAAAATATGGCAGCAAAGCTACAGATTACAACCATTGCAGATATCCGTAATACGATGATGATGAGTGGGCTTGAGCCGTTTCCATTCACGCACTGGGAAACGCTTGCTCCCGCAATGAAAAAAGTAGCTGCGATTCATAAAATAACGGCAGGACAGCAACCCAAGGGTCCGTTAAAACATTACTGGGGAGAAAGTAGCCGAATGATTGGCGACGATAAACCGTTCAGCCTGTTTTTAGCATGCGGAATCCCTTTTGAAGTTACCGATACACCATCCCAGGAAGGGTGGACATTCCTTTCTGATTTTGACTATAATGATGCAGCCTCAGATAAACTGGAATCGAAGGGTACTACATTTGTGCACCGCGCAAAGAGCGGAAAAAATGAAAAAGGACTACGATTTGTTGGCGAAACCCTCGAAGAAATCTATGCCTTTAAACATGAGATTTTACCACAGCTCAAAGAGATCCCTGTTGTTACCGAGGACAAACCTGTCGTGTGCACATGGTATCCGAAAATCAAAAAGGTCCTCTTATGGAACTTATCAGAAACGAAAGAATCCATTACAATCAGACTGAATGACCGGAACTATCCTGTCGAGATCGCCGGACTGGATACGGAGATTGTAAATTTATAAAGGGTAAAGAAAGCTCCAGAAGATGAAAAAACTAAATAATGTAATCCTGATCCCAATTATTGCCCTATTCTTGTTTGTTCAGATACCCGCCTCTGCACAGAAAATAGATTTAAGTAAATCTGCAATTTTAATCAGTGCAAATAGTCATTCGGATGGGTTAAAAACAACCATTCGTATCTTGCAGGAAGAGGTTTTTAAACGCACTTCTGTAACTATTCCGGAGGGGTCAGCAAAGGGAAACGGAGCATGTATCATATTGGCAAACAGATCAGAAACAAGTGTGTCCGGATTTAATGTACCTAAACGGACAGCTCTGAATCTGCCTGAAACAAAGCGTGAGGGGTACAGGATTTTGTGTGAAAAGCAAAATGGCAAAGATGTGGTCTGGATCATAGGGGCAGATGAGCGCGGTGTATTGTTTGGTACAGGAAAATTGCTCAGGACACTTACTATGAAAAGGGGTAAGCTCTTCCTCGAAGAACCCCTGGATTTTGCAAGTTCACCATTGCAATCGATCAGGGGGCATCAGTTAGGTTATCGCAATCATGCTAATTCGTACGATGCCTGGGATGTCAAAAAATATGAACAATATATCAGGGATCTGGTGATTTTTGGCACAAATGCCATAGAGACAATTCCGCTGGGCGACAAAGACGACAGCGTATTGTTTCCAATTCCCCCGGAAGAGATGAATATCCATATCAGTGAGCTTTGTGCCCAGTATGGCATTGATTACTGGATCTGGACACCTGTCTCATGCGACCTGACTGATCTGGTCAAAAGAAAAGCGGAACTGGACAGAGCTGAAGAATTCTATAAAAAGTGTCCAAAACTTGACAATGTATTTTTCCCCGGTGGTGATCCGGGGGAAAATCATCCGAGAGATGTCATGCCATTCCTGAAGGAGTTAAACGACCGTCTACAGAAATTCCATCCCGGTGCCGGAATATGGATCTCACTACAGGGCTTCAATGCTGAAAAAATCGATTATTTCTATACCTATCTTGAAAAGAACAGTCCGGATTGGCTTAGGGGTGTTGTAACCGGGCCCGGAAGTCCACCGATGGCGGAAACGCGTTACAGACTTCCGAAAAAATATATGCATCGTAACTATCCGGATATCACCCATAATGTGCGATGTGATTATCCTGTTCAGAACTGGGATCAGGCCTATTCGCTGACAATTGGAAGGGAAGGGATAAATCCCCGTCCAATCTTCTATTCAAAGGTTCAGGCGGCTGCAGCACTGCTAACCGACGGATTCGTCTCCTATTCTGACGGTTGCCATGATGATGTGAATAAAATTATCTGGAGCATGCGAAGTTGGGATAACTCATTGGAACCCTCTGAAATTCTGACAGATTATTGCCGTTATTTTTTCGGTCCTGAACTCGCGAAGAGGGGAGCTGATGGTATCCTGGCTCTTGAACAGGATTGGGTCGGTCCGATAAAAACGAATGGCGGCATTGAGACAACCTTTGAATTTTGGAGGAATCTTGAAAAAGAAAACCCTGAACTTCAGGGAAACTGGCGTTGGAAGATGGTTGTCCTTCGCTCCTACTATGATACCTACCAACATCGGCGAAAAATCTATGAACAGAATCTCGAAAAAGAGGCAAATAAAATTCTAGCCCTTGCCAATGAGATTGGTTCAGAAAAAGCAATGTATCAGGCACTTGAAATGATAAACCGCGCTGATACGAAGCCGCTCAATGAGGATATGCATCAAAAAATTGTAAAATACTGCGATGACCTGTTTCAGATGATCGGGCTGCAGACTGATGTCGAACACTACCATGCCGCCAACTCGCAGAGAGGCTGTATTTTACAATTCGTTCGATATCCGCTCAACAACCGTTGGTGGCTTGCTGACGAATTTAAAAAGATCGCAGCGATGGAGAGCGAGGCCAAAAAACTTGAAAGGCTGGAAGTAATCCGAACGTGGGAAAATCCTGGACCCGGAAGCTTTTACGACAACATCTCCAATATTGAGACCTCCCCACATGTACTTACAATCTCATATGATGGCACTGATGTTGCCTGGTGGAACGGAGGGAACAGCCGTGAAAGGCTATCGTCGCAATTATACCAGATCGAGCCGGTACTTGAATATAACAACCTCGATTTTAACGGAAAATACAACATTCGTGTCAGTGGTCTGGGCGACGCGCTTATCAGGGTTGACGGAGAACGACTTGAACCTATCCTTTACAATAAAGGGATCGGTGAATTCAAGGAGTTCGTGATCCCCAAATCGGTTACCCAGGATGGTAAGATGAGGGTTACCTTTGATCGCCCGGAAGAATCTCATCTTAGGTGGACCAAATATTCGCACATTTCAGAAGTCTGGTTAATCAGAAAATAAAGTCATTCTTTTAGGAATATGAGAAAAATCGTGACATTGATACTCCTGGTTTTCATTGAAGTTGCATTCGCGCAGGAACCTAACCTGCATGCAAAAGTGGCTGCTATTGGATCAAACCGGGAGCTATTTGTCGACTCGTTTCTTATAGACAAAATGATCAATACCCAGCTTGTTATGCACACTCCGGTCGACAGAGGAGCCGTTCTGTTTTTTGATAAGCCATGGGAAGGACCTTCAAGCGGTTATGTTAGCATCTTAAAAGATTCAGCCACTTTCAAAATGTATTACAGAGGGAATACCGCCCTCGATGATGACCGTGTCTACAACGCGACCTGTTATGCAGAATCTAAAGATGGAATTAACTGGATTAAACCAAACCTCGGGATTTATCAAGTAAGAGGGACCATAAATAATAATATTGTGCTTTACGACAATGAAAGTGTCGAACACAACTTCTCCCCTTTTCTGGATATGCGAAAGGGAGTTCCTCGGTCCGAAAGGTTTAAGGGTGTGGGTGGAATGGATATATTCGGTTTATTCGCCTACGCCTCGCCCGACGGAATTCACTGGAAAAAAATGGACAAACACCCCATCCTGATTGACGACAGGTACGACTCACAAAATGTTGTTTTCTGGTCGGAGTCAGAACAAATGTATCTGTGTTACTATCGTTCATGGACACGATCTGACAGTTTGGGTATCCGGACAATATCCAGGACAACATCTCCCGACTTTATCCATTGGAGTAAAGGTATAACCATGGAATTTGGAAATACACCTATGGAACATCTTTATACCAACCAGACGGATGCCTATTACAGGGCACCTCAAATTTATATTTCAACGGCCGCAAGGCTTATCCCCAAAAGAGTAGCGATCACAGCAGAGCAGGCCAGGGCGATCAATGTAGATTCCGGCTACTTTAAAAGTTCACCGGAGTTGTCGGATGTTGTACTCCTTTCGTCAAGAGGCGGAAACAGGTACAACAGAACCTTTATGAACTCATTCATCAGGCCAGGTACGGGTTACAATAACTGGGTTTCGCGCACAAACTATCCGGCATTGCATATCGTCGAAACCTCCTCAACCGAGATGTCTATTTATCTTGAACGCGACTATGTCCAGCCAACGCTGCACTTAAGCAGGTATTCACTCAGGATAGATGGTTTTACTTCAGTCCAGGCAGGATACACAGCGGGAGAACTGACAACCAGACCGTTTACTTTTATTGGATCTCAACTATCCATAAACTACTCAACTTCTGCGGCCGGAAGCATATTAGTTGAACTTCTTGATGAAGAAGGAAATTCGTTCAAATCGTTCTCAAAATCGGGATGTATCGAAATCATCGGAGATGAAATCAACAGGAAGGTAACCTGGAAAAATAACCCTGATTTGCTGTTGTTAAACGGCAAAACGGTCAGGCTTCATTTCTTGATGAAAGATGCCGATTTATACTCGTTTAAATTTGAATAGACCAATAATTAAAAATCTGAATACTTGAAGACACTTTTGCTTTCTCTAATTTTAGTGCTGGCAACCTCCCGGATAATGTCCCAGGAAGTCGTGCAATCATTAATTGAAGTCAGCGAAGGCTCATTTACCGACTCACGCGATCAGCATAAATACAAATGGGTGAAAATTGGCAGTCAGGTATGGATGGGACAAAATCTGAATTATGAT
>CAIOOC010000631.1 GCA_903859795.1 uncultured Bacteroidia bacterium | reverse complement strand
TCTTGATGCGCCATGTCTTAAATTAAGCGAAGTCCCGGAATCTGTTTGGGGGGTTCTCGGAGTGTATGCATTTGTAGATAGTCCAAACCTTCTTAATACTACGGTAAATGCGATGCAATATATCCATCCTGAGTCTGCGTCGCAAGTAGAAATTTATTATAGCGGTACGAATATTATTGGTGGATTTAGCGGTCGTAGCGCCCTTGGCCTAGGATCATCACTTAATAATCTAGGTGCTAACAATGTATTCAACGGCGACATATATCCGGGTCAATCAGTTAATCTTCCAGCACCATCAACTATAGACCATTTGCGGATACTTGATTGGTATACTGATGATAAGAGCGGAACGCCAACTTCAGGTGGCCAGTTTTTCGCAGGAATTAATTTATCAATTTTATGTTCACAAGGCAGTAATTTTAAGAGTGGCAACTATATAGAACAAGGATTGAACTCTCATATTTTTGGAACAATAGTACCTCCTGTTTGGTCAAACCAATCTTTTTGGCTCGCCAAAATAGATGGTGACAACTTTGAAGAGGGAATAAATTGGCTCGGCCAGCACGTTCAAATTTTTATGTATGATGTCAAAAAAGCCGCCATTAGGATTACATCGGGAAGTGACGGATATTTTTATAGGGATGAATCTATCCCTAGTAATGCTTCATACCTTACTTTTGATTTGATGGTTGAAAATCCCGATGTGGGAGACTTTTTAACATTAACTCTTGGAAATGAAATATTGTATTACAAATCTTTGGATACAGTTGATAGCAATTTCTTGACGGTCGACCCAATTTTTATTGGTAATTTTTCTGGTCAGACAGAGGCCTTACTTTTTACTCTTAATCATGTCGGAAATAGCTTTCCATCAATTTTGCTTGGTAATATTAAATTTTTATCAACGCAAGGTCAATATACTTATATAACTAACATCAACTCCACAATTACCATTACTAGTTATGTTGGCCCCAATGATGTGGTGGATGTGCCGAGCATAATGAATGGTAGGATAGTTGTAAGCATTGAGACCAATGCATTCTACAATTGCACTAACCTGACAAGCATAACGATTCCTAAAAGTATCACGAATATTAATGCTTGGGCGTTTGGTTCATGCGCCAACTTAAGCAGAGTATATTTTCAAGGGAATGTCCCTACAATTAGTTCAAACATTTTTTTTGGAGATAATAATGTAATTGTTTATTATCTATCAGGGACTAGGGGTTGGGGATCATCATTTAATGGTTGCCTCGCCTTATTGTGGGATCCGAAGATACAAAATTTTGATGTGCGAAGTAACCAATTTGGGTTTACGATTGCTGGATCAAGTAATCTAGTTGTTGTAGTGGAAGCTTGTACAAATCTGGTTAACCCAATATGGTATCCATTGCAAACAGCGACATTGATAAGTAATTCGTTCTATTTTAGTGATTTATACCGGACGAATTATCTCGGACGTTTCTATCGCCTCGTCTTGCCATGAGTTTCAGGATTTTTTTGTTCTTTAAAATTTTATAAAACAAAAACCCCTTAGTGTCTAATAAATACGAAGGGGTTATTTTTTTATTGTTGAGAACAAGGGGCTTCAAAATTTATATGATTATGT
>CAIOOC010000630.1 GCA_903859795.1 uncultured Bacteroidia bacterium | reverse complement strand
TTTGTTTATGGAGAAGATTTTAATCACCGGAGCGACAGGTAATGTAGGTCTAAATACATTAAAGTTGTTGAAAAGTCTGAATTATCCCGGCGTCGAGGTTATTGCAGCTGTCCGGGATATTGAGCGGGCAAGAAAAATTGAAGATATTTCCGATTGCAACTTCTGTCATTTTGAGTTTGATGAACCTACGACCTATGATAAAGCACTGGAAGGTGTTACACAGATAGTTCTCATAAGACCGAACCAGGTATCTGACGTATCAAAACATATTTTCCCTTTTTTGGCCAAAGCCGAGAAGTCCGGTGTTAAGCATATTGTCTTTGTTTCAATCGTCGGGGCTGAAAAAAACAGAATTTTTGCCAATCACCGGACTGAAAATCACATTAAAAAATTGAGTATCCCTTCCACTATTCTGCATTCCTCCCTTTATATGCAGAATTTATCAACTCTGCACCGGATTGATATCAGGGACCATGATAAGATAAATATTCCAGCAGGTCAGGGTTTGGTAAATTATATCGATGCCAGAGATGTGGCAGAAGTGATTGTTACTTCCCTTATGAACCCTGTTGATGAGAACCGGTCTTACGAACTTACGGGCCCTGAACCGCTCGATTTCTATCAGATTGCAAAATTGTTTTCCAACGAATTGGGTCGTGAAATTAAGTATACCAGGCCATCTACAATCCGATTTGTAAGGCAAAAAATGCTGGATAAAAAGCAGCTGCTGTATGTGGTAACATTATCCCTTCTCTATTCATCTGCACGCGGAGGAAAGATGAATTATTCAAATGATATCTTTAGGTCTCTTACCGGGCATGCCGCGCGCAATTTAGCCGATTTTATCCACGAAAACAGAGAATGCTGGATTAAATCTGATCCGTTGGAGGCACCAAAAAAATCCCGAAAACGACTGCGGCGCCCACGGCTTTGACTTTATTGTCAATACACAAAAATCTAATTTATTCCACAAAAATCATTGAATATTAGTTTGAATTTCTTTATATTTAAGGGAAACTAATTTTTACTGATATGAAAACGACACAAATTATTTTGATGTTATTTTTTTGTCTGATTTTCTCTGAACTTTCTGCCCAGATTGATGTAGAGAAGAAAGTGGAAAATAAGACAAAGAATAAGGCTAACAGCAATGTTGATCAGCAGATTAATAAGGGGTTAAATGCAGTTGAAAGTGGAGTTAAAGGGCTGTTTAAAAGCAAAAAACCTACACCTCCGCAAACACCCCCTGTACAAAAACAGGCTAAGGATACTACTAAGAAAATTCAAATCAAGAATCCACCCGCTGTTGCTGCAACAGCTCCTGCCTCTTCTTCGCTTCAGGCTTTCTCTAAATATGACTTTGTTCCTGGCGACAAGGTGCTTTTGTACGAAGATTTCACTCAGGATGCGGTTGGCGACTTCCCAGCACTTTGGACAACCGACGTTGCCGGCGAAGTGAATACGTTAAATATAGTTCCCGGTAACTGGTTTAATTTGAACAGTACAGAAGGAACTTACTGGTACATGAAGGATATCGATTTCCCAAAGAATTTTATAATTGAATTTGATATTGTCCCAAAAAAGGGGGGAGCCCGGTATGCTGCTGACCTTGTACTGTTTGGTGAAGAAAAACATAGCGAAATGGATAAAAACGGCGACCCGGGTAATTGCGGAGTACATATTACAATTGCAAAAACTTTATGGGATACTAAAGGTTATAAAAAAGGTGCAAACGAGAAACTTACTGGTTCGTCATCAATCAACCTGGTTCAGGAAGAAAAAGTAAACCATGTCATCGTATGGGTTCAAAACCGGCGCGTTCGGATTTATCATCAGGGGGGAAAAGTGCTGGATATGCCAACTAATATCTACGATGGGAGCAAATTCAGCCGCATGTGCTTCAAACTTTACAGAGGAGCCTCTTGTGGTTCTTACCTTTCTAATATCAAAATAACAACGGCTGCCCCTGACACAAGGAATAAGTTGCTTACAGAAGGAAAACTCATTACCTATGGCATTTACTTCGATGTTAATAAGGATATCGTAAAACCTGAATCATACGGAACCCTGAAAGATATCGCAACTATTCTGAACGAAGTACCCGATGTAAAAGTAAAAATTATCGGGCATACCGACGGCGATGGACAGGATGCAGCTAATCTTGATCTTTCGAAACGCCGCGCTGCCTCAGTAAAAGCAGAACTGGCCAATTCGTTTGGTGTCAATGGCGATCGTTTGGTAACCGACGGAATGGGCAAATCTCAGCCTGTTGCACCGAATGATTCACCTGTCAATAAAGCACTTAATCGAAGAGTGGAGTTTATTAAACTCTAGTCATTCTTTACATCCAAGAGTCAGTTAGTTATGAGAATAATCCTTTTAACTCTGCTTTGCACAACCTGGTTAAAATTTTCTGTTTATGCACAGAAAGATTATCCGCTCATCACTGATCATCCGGGTACATTTCAACTCATTGATTGGGGAGTTTACACACATTGGAATTGCGGTTTTACTAAAACTGAAACTTCTGCAAATTATCAGAAAATCATCACAATCACTGATTTGGTGCGCAAGAATCCTGTATTCATTTATCAGAAAGGATTTGATTGCGAAACCTATGTATATGCAATAAATTGCCCTGATAAATCTGGATACGGAATTCCTGGCGAACTAAGTTTTGGTTTTGAAGATTGGTTCATGAACAAAGGGAAGCCGGCGAAATACAAAATTGAGCCACCAAGTTGGAAAATACAGCTGAACCATCTCAATGGCTTAAAACAACGCACCTGGCTATAGTCTAAACAGGTTTCCGGAAGCTTTGGATATTAATATGTTAGTTTCTGCAATCGATAAATAGGCTTAGTGTTAGTGAGGGTCGGACTTCGAGTCCGGCTCTCACTAACACTATCAACTCTCCCGTTTCCCGTGCAAAAGCAGGTTTACAGCGTCCTGCAGTGAACCTGCTTTTGTTACTGACCCCGAGTTGATAAAGTAGATCTCGTCTGCATTTTCAATCGTATTCAGCCGATGGGCTATGATAATCTGGGTAGTGAAATCAGGTAATTTCTTAAGAATTTCATCCAGTAATTGCTCTGTGACTGTATCAATATTTGCAGTTGCCTCATCAAGAATCAACAACTCCGGCTTGCGTAATACGGCACGAATAAAGGCAATCAGTTGTTTTTGACCTAAGCTTATACCCTCACCTGACGATTTAATTTCGGCTTTTAACCCTCCGTCGAATCTCTCAAGTAAACCATCCAGTCCCGATTCCATCAAAAGTTTGGATAAATCCTCGTTCGAAATATCTTTAAGCTGTGCATTTCCATAAAGAATATTATCCCTGATGTTGCCAGTGAAAAGAAAGGGCTCCTGCAGAATGAAACCGATTTTGGAGGTGCGCGTTTCAACGTCCATCGAACGGATATCCACTCCGTTGAGGATGATTTGTCCTTCAACAGGATCATACAACCGGGCCATTAAAGAGGCTGTGGTTGTTTTCCCCCCACCTGTCGGTCCGACGAAGGCATATGTTTTACCTCGCTCAAGATCGAAACTCACATGCGTCAGGATGTCGTTTCCGGGAGTATATGAAAACGAAACATCCCGAAACGACAATAAGCAACAGGCATCTTCTTTAGTTGTCGATTCGATCACCTTAAGATTGTTTTCAAGAACCAGAATTTGCGAAATTCTATCCCAGCCAGCCAGAGCTACCTGAAAGTTGGCCCACAACGCTGCAATCTGACGGAGTGGGTTATAAAACAGGGTAATATATCCAAGGAAGCTAATCAATAAACCTATCGAAAACTGTCCTGCCGCAATCAGGTAAATACCGAAAGACAAAACAATCATTTGACCGATACTCGAGGAAAAGCCATAAACAGGTGTAAACATGTTATTTGCAATACCGGCTTTAACAGCAGTCTGATAGTTTTCCAGGTTAACTTCATCGAAGCGTTTCCTGAAGTAATCACGACGGTTAAAAGCAACAATGACCTTGAAATTGTTCAGGCTCTCCTGGATCTCAGCACTCAGGTTGCCGGTACTGCTCATATTTTTTGAATTACTGTTTTTTACCCAGGGTGAAATAGTTCGAGTGAATATCCACAATACAAGCGCAGGTATAAGGGCTGCAAGACCGAGCTTCATGTTAATTGAAAGCAGAAATATTCCTGCTCCGAGCATTGTGAAAATGCTGCTCATAAATTGTACAAGCGACTGAGAAAAAAACATATTAATTTTATCTGTGTCACTATTTACTCTCGAAATAAGGTCTCCTGCTTTATTTTGATTAAAAAAATCGATTGGCAAGTCCTGAAGTTTATTGAAAATTGTATTCCGTAAATTAAACAACATACGCTGGCCTACGCGTCCCATTAACTGTGTTTGGGTATACCCGCTCACAAGGGCAAAGCAAAAAACACCAAATAAAATCATGGAATACCGGATCACTCCCTCGTAATGTTTGGTTACAACAAAGTTATCGACAGCATGTCCCATCAGAAATGGAGTAACAAGGTTTAAGCCCGCGTTGAGAAAAATAAAGATCATCGCAATAAAAAGGTTATTGCGTTCTTCGCCCATCAGTGTCATCAACCTCCTAAGTGTGGTGGTGGTACTGACCTTTTCGTTAAACTGATGTCCTTTCTTAAGATTGAGATTATAACTCATAGTGATTTGTGCTGCGTTGAGAATT
>CAIOOC010000629.1 GCA_903859795.1 uncultured Bacteroidia bacterium | reverse complement strand
TCAATTGTATTCGTATTTATCAATGCTAAGCCCTTTAATCCCCAATGATCAGAAAAAGGATAAGTAGCATCAAGTAATATTGAAAAACCCTTTTGGGCGTATCCCGAAGATTTGTCGCTACTGTTTGTTTGTCCAAAAGTTGAAGTGGGCCATGCACCACCCATCGAAAAAGAGAAATACCAGTTGTCTGTTTGAGCGATACTACTGATTGACAAACTAACGAGTATAAAGAGAACCGATATTTTTTTCATTCTATTCGCATATTAATTAAAACCCGGTTCCAGACACATTCTGGGATCAGGGAAGGTGGTATTTTATTATGACTCTGTTTATTTCAGAAAAGTTGCAAGATACGGAATAATATTTCCCTGGATGATTTTTCCGGTCTCCACATTAAGCTGGCTACCGTGTAAACTGTGAGGAATTGAGAAAATAATAATTGTAATCAGAGAAGCTGACAGAATCCATAGTCGCGCATACTTTTTGCGTATCATCACCATCGCCAATAACCATGCCAGTATGGCAATCAATGTTTTATTATCAGTAAGGTCCCATCCAAAAGGGGCACCTGTCCAGTAATGATTAAAAGCATATTTCTGAACAATTGGGCCTAATACAAGACCACCAGCGATTAAAACTACGAATGTGACCAATGCCATCAGTTTATAGGAACGAATATTAAACACAGCCAATAATCCCGCGATATTGCTAAAAAACATGGCAAGAAACATCAAAAAAATATGGATTCCCAAAACAACATGCGGAACATCACCCGTGAAACGGATCACTACAGGTGCGCCAGTTCCGAATTTAAGAGGAACACCATTTTTTACCAGATCAATTTTATATTCAAGTTTTCCGGCAGGCGGTTGATGAGGAAGGTAACCAACCAACTTATCTCCCTCTCGTTTGAGATCGACCTTTATCATTTCATCGTGGGTAGGATATTTTCTGTAACTAAGAGTTCCCTTTACAGTAATATCTGTAATTTGCAGAATTACAGGACAATCGGACCCACTTGAATGAGAACGCAGGAATTCAACCGGAAAATGCTGAGTCTCTGTATTAACCTTTGTCTTTAAAGGATAAGTAGGACCGGTCATCCGTTGATAAACAGCGGCCGATAATGTAAGTAACAAGGCAAAGATCCATAGAAGTGTTTTCATAAATAACAATCCGTTTTTTGAACCGTGAAAATAGCAATAATTAACTATTTTTACAACTTGTACAATCCTGTAAACTTAAATGAAAATGAAGTTGATTTCACGTATTGCGCTATTCCTGTTCCTTATATCATTAGGTACTATTGGTGCTGAAACGAAAAACAAAACAGATCTCAAATTTAAATTGATCGTTAAAGAAAGTGATAAAAAAGTTGATGTGTTAATTGACGGAAAACTTTTTACATCTTATCGCTGGCCGGATAATGTTATGAAACCGGTTTTATATCCTGTAATGACTTCTGAAGGGACTGAAATAACCCGCGGATATCCAATCAATTCGAGAGCTGGTGAAAGGGTTGACCATCCTCATCATGTAGGTATATGGTTTAATTATGGAGATGTTAATGGACTGGATTTCTGGAATAATTCAACTGCTATCCCATCTGAAAAGAAAAACGGGTATGGCACCATTAAGCACCTTAATATTAATCATACGGAAGAAGGAAAAGGCAAAGCATTGCTTGTAACGACAGCAAGCTGGATTGATCCGTCAGGGAAAGAATTACTTCTGGAGAAGACTGAATTCTATTTTATTGCAAGAGGATCAACACGAATAATTGACAGAATTGCAACACTTACTGCTACAAATGGAACAGTTTCGATGAAAGATAACAAAGAAGGTTTGATGGCAATTCGTGTTGCACGCCAGCTTGAACTTCCTTCAAAAGATGAAGTGATTATGACAGACGCCCAGGGAAATCCAACAACGGTAAAAAAGATGACTAACGAAGGAGTATCAGGAAGTTACCGAAGCAGTGAAGGAATAAAAGATGATGCAGTTTGGAGCAGTCGGGCCAAATGGATGGACCTTAACGGCATAATTGGAAATGAAAAGATTGCGATTGTAATCTGTGATCACCCTAAAAACCAAAGTTATCCTACCTATTGGCATGCCAGAGGTTATGGCCTTTTCTCTGCCAATCCATTGGGGTGGAGTATTTTTACGAAGGGCAAGGAGACACTGAATTATTCGATTCCATCGGGTAAATCTGTTATTTTCAGGTATCGTATTGTTATTCATTCGGGTGGTGATCTTACTGACACCGAAATAAATAGCCTTTCAGAAGATTTTGCCGGCAAATATTAAAGTATAAACTCGTTTACATGGCTCTTAATTACATCTGGACATTCTTTTTTTTAGTTGCCTTTGTAATTGGCCTTATTAAACTAATTGTTTTTGGGGATACACTGGTTTTTCCTGAAATGATAAATTCCACTTTTGATATGGCCAAAAGTGGATTTGAGATATCTCTGGGACTTACCGGAGTACTTACATTATGGTCGGGGATAATGAAAATAGGGGAAAAAGGGGGAATTGTAACGATTATTTCCCGTCTAATCGGACCTTTTTTCAACAAACTCTTCCCTGAACTTGGCAGAAATCATCCTGCCTACGGACCCATGATGATGAATTTTGCTGCCAATATGCTTGGACTAGACAACGCCGCCACACCAATGGGACTGCAGGCGATGGGAGAAATGCAAAAATCAAATCCCAATAAGGAGGTGGCCTCCAATGCTCAAATAATGTTTCTTGTTTTAAATGCATCCGGGCTGACCATTATTCCCATCTCGATTATGGTTTACAGGGCCCAACTGGGTGCTCATGATCCTTCCGATGTTTTTATTCCGATTTTACTGGCCACATTTTTCTCTACACTCACCGGACTTATAGGAGTATCAATATATCAACGCATAAACTTATGGGATCGTACCATAATCTCCTATTTATCTGGAATGTTTGTGTTTGTTTTTGGTTTGATCTATTTGACCCATACCCTTCCCGCTCAGAGTCTTGCACTATATTCAAAGGTATTTAGCAACCTTATTCTATTTTCGATAATAGTTGGATTCCTCTTGCTTGGACTCCGGAAAAAAATAAATGTATATGAAACATTTATTGATGGTGCAAAAGAGGGTTTTTCAACTGCAGTAAAAATCATCCCTTATCTGGTTGCCATTCTGGTAGCGATAGGTGTGTTCAGGGCTTCAGGAGCGATGGATTTTCTGATTTCAGGTTTCAGATGGATCATTGAGTCGGCAGGTATAAACACAGATTTCATAGGAGCATTACCTACAGCGCTCATGAAACCTCTGAGCGGCAGTGGTTCACGAGGTATGATGGTAGACGTAATGAAAACGGCCGGAGCTGATTCATTTATTGGAAGATTGTCGTGTATAGTGCAGGGAGCAGGCGACACAACATTTTTCGTACTGGCTGTATATTTCGGTTCTGTGGGGATAAAAAAAACAAAACACGCACTGGCTTGTGCCTTACTGGCCGATTTGGCAGGCCTAACTGCAGCTATCTTAATCGGCTATTTGTTTTTCCATTAAGATAGCTGGACTTCAATTGTCTATATGTGAACTTCAATATAAAAATCCCCGGTGAAACCATTCGTCTTACCGGGGATTCTATTAAATGTTGAAACAATCAAATTGTAATCCTATATTAATTAAGTTGCAACTAATAAGGATCTATTCGAATTATTTTTTATCAGCTTCTTTTTTAGTGCAGGTTTTTTCGCAACCCTTAGCACAAGCCTTGTCTTTGCAACATGCTTTTTTGCAATCTTTAGAACAAGCAGTAGCCTCTTTTGGTTTTGCATCCTTAGCACTAACATTTACACCAGCCAGGGTCATCCCAGCTACCATCACGAACAAATAAATTAATTTTTTCATCTTTAATAATTTTTACATGAATAATAATCTGTTATTGTGAGTTGGCTAACGACAATTCTTTAAAAATGAAATTTATAACGGAAAGCCTAATCCTCTTTAAACAATGTCCAAATGTGGTGATTTTTATTCATTTTTTACAATAAATCGACAAAATATATAACTAGTTAAAAACCTGCTACTTGTATGTAATCATTCTAAATAAAGAAGATATTAGCTTGAAAATTACACTGATAAAATTTCCAATTATGGAATTTATTATCTTTTTTATGTTTACCATTGCATAGGTTTTCACCCAAAATTGTCTGTAATACTGTTCAACATGTTATCAAGTAGAATGGTTTCGGAAGTAGAGAAAGTTTACGCGGGATTAGATGAGCATATACTTCAAACCACATCAACGACCGGAATGAAATGTTCCAATCTGTGCAATGCCTGCTGCAGAAAGACAGATATCGAAGCTAGTGCCATCGAGTTTATTCCATTGGCTGCCTGGTTATATGAAAATGGGGAGATTGATGATTTTATGATTAGGCTCGATAAAAGTGATGAGACAGGTCATTGCCCACTTTTTTTACCTGAAGCATGGAAAGAAGGAAAGGGTGGTTGTTTACATTATGCAAAAAGAGGACTGGTGTGTCGTCTTTTTGGGTTCGGATACCGTCTTGACCGTGAAGGAATTGCAGAACTTGTTACTTGTAAAGTCCTGAAAGAGTTCAGCCCAGAACTAGTTTCAAAAGCAAGACAATTGGGCTACAAAACACCCGATTCTGTCCCTCTATTCAGAAATTACTCGATGCAACTATTTAGTATAGATCCTGATTTAGCAATTCAACAATTACCAATCAACAAGGCTATTCGTCTGGCAATTGAAAAATTGTATTTTCAGTACTCGTTGGATACTGATCCTTTGGACGCGAGTAATAAGCTTAGATGAATTTAGCTAAGTCGATTCAGTAAGTTGCCTTTAAGTAAAACAATTCACTCAGATTCAAATCCTATTCTGTAGAACTTGGAACAGGGATACCATTTTCTTTCATGTATTTCAGCATCCGTTTAGAGTGATTAATATCGTCTCCGTTTAACTTTTGCATAATTTTCATAACCGTAGAATTTGGCTGAGCTGTCATGAAAAGTTCAAAATGATATTCTCCAATCGAGTTCTCAATCTCAAAGGCTACCTGAAAAGCTTTGGATCGTTCCGGCGTTTCAAATTTAAATGACTCAATATGCTTGCGAATTAAGCGATTCATTTCATTTATCTCATTGATCTGATTTTCAATTGAATCTAAAGTGAGCAAATTTTCAGTCAGGAAAACATCATTTATTGATTCTATAAGTGCTGCATGGTTCATCTCCTCAATCGACAATTTCCACCAAAAATCATAATCACCGGCAAATTTCACACTAAATTGTTGATACAGGTCTCCAATATTTAACTCCAAAGCTACCGACTGTTTTAGTAATTGCTTAATAAGCTCATTCATAGTAAAATAAAATAAAGAAAAAAAACGCTTTATATCTAACCTAAAAATATACTAATTTTAAGACAACAGAATCTTTTTCATAATTTATTGTAAAATTAAGATCTGGTGATAGTACTAAGATTCATATCATCATACAGAATATAATCGGGAATTACTACCTTTGTTTAAGCAGCAGAGATGTTTATTTACAAATCCTATGGGATTCTTAACTAGCATCTGAACTAAAGTTTAAATTATGCTTAAAACTTTGTTGATTTCAGGGACCGGGGGTTTTATAGGGACAGTTTTACGATTTTTAGTTTCCCGCTATTTTCAGGAGAATACATTTTCGCTTTTCCCGTGGGGCACATTCACAGTAAATCTTGTCGGAAGTTTATTGATTGGAATTTTTTACGGTATGTCGGAGCGGGGAAATGTGCTAAGCCCTGATATTCGGATATTTCTTACTGTTGGAATATGCGGTGGTTTTACTACATTTTCCTCCCTTACTAATGATGCTTTTATATTACTCCAGGAGAGAGAGTGGCTTAAGTTGAGTCTATACACAACGTTAAGTTTTTTTCTTGGTTTAGTGGCTGTTTACCTAGGTCGTTTACTCATAAAATCGATTTAAAATGGAAGCAAATTCGCCCAGTAGTTTACTCCGGATATTTATTAGTTCAACAGATCATTCAAAACAAGATTTGCTGTCAGAATCGCTCGTTTTTGCGGCGAAAAAGTTTGGAATTTCCGGGGCCACGGTTTTTAAAGGAATTCTAGGCTATGGAGCAAGTTCTATAATATATTCTTACAAATTCTGGGAGATCAGTGATAAGGTGCCGGTTGTGATTGAGATAATTGATTCGGATCAAAGGGTCAGAGATTTTTATAAAACCATTAGGCCCGAGCTTGAGGAAATGCGTTATGGGTGCCTCGTCACCATAGAAAATATAGAAATCTTACTTTTTAAATCAGGCAAAAGAAAATTGTTATAATCTGGTTGTAAGTCATTTTTCACCCTTGACTATAGGTTTGGCCTTTAACTGGAGAGAAAGACTCCAACAGATCAGCTGAACTGCTCCAAAATGAATCCCCGTCATTCTTTTCGTGTAAGGTGTGCGAAAGGGTTTTTGAACGACGAGGATTCAAACTTTTCCGGTTCTGTTTCCAGATAAAAATGACGAATACTAAAAAGTATTGGTGCGACTTTTAGTTGCTAAAGTCTATTAACATTCCTTTACGGAGTTTTTCGGCCATTTCTTCTCCTTTTAATTTTCTGACAATTTCAAGCGAAAATTGAAGTGCAGCCCCAACTCCCCTGCCTGTTATTACATTATCTGCAGAAATAATTGGAGTAGACACAATGTCTGCCCCATTAAGATAGGATTCAAATCCAGGATAGCAAACGGCTTTTCGTCCATTTAATATTCCGAGATTCCCCAGAACTAACGGAGCAGCACAAATTGCACCGAGAAGCTTACCCTTTTTATTGTAATCAAGAATCTGTGACCTAAGCCCCGAATGATTATTAAGATTCTGTGCGCCAGGCATGCCACCAGGAAGAATTATCATAATCCCGGTTGTGTAATCAACCTTATCAAAAAGCATATCCGCCTGAATGGCGATATGATGTGCCCCGTTTACCAGAAGCTTGCCTGAGATTGAGACTGTAACAACATTCAATCCTGCGCGTCGAAGCACATCAATTATTGTCACAGCTTCAATCTCTTCAAACCCTTCAGCCAAATGAATTGTAATCTGGTCCATAGTAATAGAATTACACATTACCCAATTTAATGATCTAACTATTTCTGAAGCTCAATTGCTTTAATTATTAATTCAATCTCTTTAAGTCGTGTTGTAATATGATCAGTTTCACTTATTTCCTTTGCTTTTTCATAGTAAAAGCGAGCTGCAGGATACTCTTTTCTACTGAATGCATCATCTGCTTTTTTTACATCCTCGGCAAACATACGCTGATCTGATTGAGACAATTGATCAGTAATCATTTTATCGATCTGTTTAAGCTGTTCAGTTGGATAAGGATCAGACTTCTTGATTTCTAAGGCATTCCGATAATAGAATCTAGCAGAGCTAAGGTTTTGCGCTTTCATTTGAGCATCAGCGTTAGCTATTTTATCCTCATAGATCTTAATTTGTTCAGCACTAAGTTCTGAATCTATCATTTTCTCACAATACTCTATCCTGTCAGCCAGATATTTATCTCCTGGTTTAACTTTGGCAGCCTCCATATAATAAAACTTGGCGATTTTCCATTGTGAGTTTTTATAATTCACATCACCAAGCCTTGTCTTTTCAAAATACAACTTCTCAACAGGACTTAAATTCTTATCCTCTTCAGCATATTTCTGGGCTGCTGCCCTGGCTGCCATAGCATCAAGAATGTCCTGAATTTCTCTGATTTTCTGTGGAGGTAAAAGTTCTGCCGGTTTAATTCTTTGCGCTTCTCGATAATCTGAGATAGCTTCAGAATATTTATGAACAGCAAAATCGGACGCACCTCTATTAATTGCGGCGAGATAGAGTTTGTTTTTTTCAACCATTTGAGCCATAAGCTTCTCAGCCTCAGCAATACGTGCAAGTGTCGGAGCATCACCCGGACGAATCACAAGTGCAGACTTAAAGTTTGTAATACCTTCAGCATATTTCGCAGCCTTGACATTCGCATCTCCCTCTGCAATCAGACGGTTGAACTCGGCATTTTGTTTTGCCTTTTCACCAAGTTGTGCAAGGAGCTTCTCAGCCTCGGCAATACGGGCAAGTGTCGGTGCATCACCCGGACGGATCACAAGGGCAGATTTAAAGTTGGTAATACCTTCAGCATATTTTGCTGCCTTAACATTGGCATCCCCTTCGGTAATCAGACGATTAAACTCAGCATCCTGTTTCGCCTTCTCACCAAGTTGTGCAAGCAACTTCTCTGCCTCTGCGATACGGGCAAGTGTCGGTGCATCACCCGGACGGATCACAAGGGCAGATTTAAAGTTGGTAATACCTTCAGCATATTTTGCTGCCT
>CAIOOC010000628.1 GCA_903859795.1 uncultured Bacteroidia bacterium | reverse complement strand
CTGCTGGGGAGGATATTGTCCCGGTTAGGTTATCTGACAGATGCAGTCTCAGATGGTAGCGAAGTTCTTAATTCAATTGTAATTAAAAAGTATAATGTCATATTGATGGATGTCAAGATGCCTGAAATGGATGGCTTGGAAACCACTCTGGCTATTCGAAGGATGAAAGTAAATCAACCTTTCATAATCGCAATTACGGCTAATGTGATGTCGACAGACAGGGAAGAATGCCTGAAAGCAGGAATGAACGATTATATAACAAAACCCATTTGTGTGGATGAGGTCATGAATAAGCTCAAAATTGCAGCTGGCTATTGTTCTACCAATAAGTAAGTCAATAACCTGCCTGCCTCCCCTTCTAAGGTCGCTTAATTACTTTTTTAACTGTTGCCTGCCCGTTTATATTCTGTGCTTTAAGCAGATAAGTTCCTGACGGAAGATCCCCAATATAAAGATCATTCTCAGCACCCTGAATAGTTGAAAGCTGAAATTCCTTTGTCTTAACGCCGGTCATCGTGAAAATTGATATCCTTTGAGTTCCGGTAACTGAAATAACCTTAATATAGTCTTTCGCAGGATTCGGACTGATTATCAGTTCATTCTGATTTCTTACTGTTGGAACTGCCGTTACAATGCCTCCCATATTTTGAGTAGAATAGAGTTTATATTCACCCGGCGCCAGAGAAACTGCGATTGAAGTTGCAGTAACATTTAAAGTCTGTTGTCCAAAGTAGTCATACCACGTTCCTGTTTTCTGAAATTCAAGCATAGGAATTGCGCTTTGAACTCCGAAATTTCCGACAATAAGAACATGGTCCCCATTTAAATTTAACTTAATCCATTTAATGTCTGTGGCTAATGAGGTTGTAAAATCGGCAGTTGAAAAGATCGGGAAATTTTTTTTCAACTTAAAAAGCTGCGAGAATATTTTGTTTAGTTGAGCTCTGTCTGCATTATCCTTGTATTCCCAGTGGATTGGCTTTTCACCTACCCTGCCATTGACATTGATTGAAACATCATAGCCTAATTCTTCAAACTGCCAGATCATCTTTGGTCCCGGGACCGGAATGAAAAGAGCACCAGTGAGCGCTGCGCGGCTTAATGCCACAGGTAAAGTTTTAATATCATAGGATCCCAGTGCATTCCCATTGGTGATGCACTTATATAATAACCTTTCCTCATCATGGCTTTCCATATAGCCGACAACTGAAGGGTTGGTCCATCCACGGTTGATATAGGATAACCAGCTAAAATCCGATTTCCCGGAGTCATTATATCCCATTGCGGCCTCAGTTGAATTAATGTTTAAATTTCCCCACAGCAGAATCCCCTTTTCAAAATTTGAGAGAACTGTTTCTTCAGAATTATCGGCAAAGTGTTCAAAGATGACCATCGCACCGGGTTTTCTTATCCAGATCTGATGTGCCATACGTTCCAGGTTGTCAATCCTTGCCTGATCGTAACTATTCCCAAAATCATTGGGGTCAGTCCTTGGAGTATTGGAAAATCCCTTGGTGAAATCAAACCGGAAACCATCAACCTTATACTCACTTATCCAGAATGAGTTGACGCTGTCTACGAGCTGACGCGTTGCGTGACTGTCGTGATTAAAGTCAGGGCCCCATTGCAAAGACGGATTTGCAAAATTGCTCTTTTGATTGTACCAGGGATTCTGAGCAGTGGGATTGGCTCCGTCAAAATAAAGCTGGACTAAAGGGCTTTGCTTTAATGAATGATCCAAAACCATATCAAGTACAATAGCCATCCCTCTTTTATGACACTCATCAACCAATTGTTTCAGATCGTTTTTAGGGCCGTAATATTTATCAGGTGCGAAATAGAACGAAGGCATATAACCCCAGCTTGAGTTACCTTCAAATTCATTTACAGGCATAAGTTCAAGCACGTTGACTCCCAATGTTTTTAAATAATCAAGATGGCTGATTACCCCTGTGTATGAATGAAGGGGATCAAAATCTCTGACCAGACATTCGTAAACGACCATGGTATCGGGCGCTGGAGTACTGTAATTCGTAATTTGCCAGGAATATGGCTGCTGATTCGTTTGCAGTATGCTTGCGACACCATCAGTTTTTCCTGCAGGATAAGGGATTAATCCGGGATATGTAGTTGATGTGATCCATTTGTCATTATCCGGATCTGATACTTTTTCGGTATAGGGGTCAGCAATTTTGAGTTGTCCATCGACCAGATATTGAAATGGATACTCTTTGCCTGGTGTTAGATTCTGAATATCGAGCCAGAAGTAGTCTCCATCCTTTTTCATGCGGGAGGTTGCTACAGGGATCCAGTTATTGAATTCTCCGATTACATGAACTGTATTTTTGAATGGGGCCCATAAAACTAATCGTGCTGTTTGGGAATCAATATAACTAATCCCTTTTTTTGCTCCGGCCGGAAGTGACTCAATGACCTGGGGTCCCAATACATTTACAAAAACAGAATCAGCAATAACAGTGGTTCCGCTTGTTGCGGTTACTCTCATCCAGTAATCACCCGGTTGTGCAGAATTAAAGGCATATCCGAGTTGAGTCCCACCGGTAACAATAGCAACCTGGGTATTATTCACATAAAGACGTATATCTGCAGTAAGACTGGTTACCGCAATAAGCTGAAGATTTGCGTCCGCAGCTAAGGTGGAATTCGATATTGGATTCGTGAAAGCGACATTAAACCCGGTCGTGTATACATCGACCAGAATATTTTCAGTCTGCCTGGTCCCATCCGCACTTCTGAAGACAAAGGCCATTTGCTTAATGCTTTCTCCGGCAGGAACAGCGTAAAAACTCCGGATATCTGATGTAATCTGAAGCGAATAGGTGTTGCCTGAT
>CAIOOC010000627.1 GCA_903859795.1 uncultured Bacteroidia bacterium | reverse complement strand
GCAGCTATAAGATGCCGTATAATGTAATTGTTGGTGTATATGACGGTGACTGGATAACAGCCTCGAAAATCTATTCCGATTGGGCTACTGGCCAGAGATGGTGCGCAAAAGGCAAACTCTCACAACGGAAGGATATTCCCCAATGGTATCTCAACACTCCGTTATGGTTTGCAGGTCAGACTTCAGGTCAGACAACCGATAAAATGGTCGCTATTACAAAATATGTGGATGTTCCAACAGCGTTTCAGTGGTATTCCTGGCACGAGAATCCAGGGGACACCTATTATACGGACTATTTCCCGCCTATGACCGGTTTTTTGGAAATGGCAAAACAAATGCAAAAGGGGGGTATAAGATTAGTACCTTATATCAATAGTCGGATCTGGGATATGAATTCAAACAGCTGGAACACCGAGCATCCTGAATGGGCCGCGAGCAAAACACCTTTCCTGATGTTTGACGATTTAATAAGTTATTCGAAGTGGCCCACCTGCGCATGGCAGGATCTTGCAATCATAATGGATCACTGGAATGAGAATCCATTCGCCATTATGTGTCCGACTACAACGGTTTGGCAAAATAAGCTCTCCGGGATAGTCACAAGAATGGTTTCTGAATTGGGGGTGAATGGTGTTTACATGGATCAGACTGCCTCCTGCCAGCCAGCCTATTGTTTTGATCCCAAACATGGCCATCCTCTTGGCGGAGGGCATCACTGGATAGAGGGTAACAGGAAGGGGATCGAGTTAACCCACGAGAAGGCTCGTAAAATAAACCCTGAGATCATTCTTACTACTGAAGATTTTGCCGAACCGTATATTGATATTTTTGATGGTTTACTGGCCTGTAATGCGTCGAGTATCCTCCCTGATCTTATACCGCTGTTTAAAAATGTTTATTCCGGATACTGTTTAACTTATGGACGTAGTACAGGCAGTTTAGGATTAGCACTTAAGATGCTTAATGCACAAATGTTTTTGTGGGGTGAGCAGATGGGATGGTTTGATCCAAATATTCTTGATCTGACGAGTCCTGAGGCTAAATATCTGAAAATTCTGTGCAAATCGCTGGCAAAAGAATCTGTAAAAAGATACCTTTTCTATGGGGAGATCGTTCGTCCACCAAAATTGGACGGGGGAAATCCGATACTTAGTTACCTGTGGGGAGCCAATAAGCAGAGTGTTGAAATGGCAGCAGTTTCGCACACTGCCTATAAAGGAGAGGACGGGACTCTGGGATTGATTTTCACCAACATGGATAACACACCCCACACTATAAACTATACGTTGGATACAAAACAGTACCAACTGCCTCAAAATAAAAAGTATAGTGTAAAAGTGATTGATGGTGCGGGTGCCGGAAATGAAAGGAGTTATAATTCCGCTTCTTTTACAAGAACAGAGAAAATGCAGGCAGGAAGTGTACTCGTTCATGAGATTAAACCAGAATAAAGGTGAAAATTTAATATCTTAAGAGAGTGTTCTGGAAGTTTTTAACCACAATGTTCACAAGGATTTGCACAAAGAACATAAAGTTAAATTATTGATATATTGCCAATTGAGCTCATTTTGATCCGCCGGCTGGCGGATTGTGTCCCTTGTGGTTAAACATTGCCTGCTTTTTAGACAGCCTCAACTTCCCATTTAGATAAAGTCAAATTATTTAGGCTTAACAACTCAGACTAATTGTAGGTTACATTAACATTCTGATCTAACTATGAAGACAATACAGATAATCATTATTTTAATGTTTCTTGGAAACAGCCTTGCAAGTGGTTTTGAATGCAATATAAAAGATTTTGGTGCTGTTGAAAATATGAACGCTACCTCTTCCATTCAGAAAGCTATTGATGTCTGTTATGAAAATGGAGGTGGAACTGTTATAGTTCCGTCAGGAACTTTCATCATAGGAGCTATAATCCTGAAAAGCAATATCAATCTGCACCTGGCGCATGGAGCAGAACTTAAATCCAGCGAAAATTTAAATGATTTCATTATCTCCTCCTCTGGATATGGTATGATATTCTGCCAGGATGCCACTAACGTCAGTATCACAGGGGAAGGGACAATTAATGGCATGGGACCCAATTTTTATGAAACCGATCAGAACCATCTTTATCCTGAATTTGACAAAAAGATCATCCGGCAAAAAGATGGTTATATGCCGGAAGGGACCTTTTTTACGGATGGCCCCCTGAAGCGAAAGCCTATGCCTGGAACACTTCT
This sequence comes from uncultured Bacteroidia bacterium, assembly GCA_903859795.1. Taxonomy (GTDB): domain Bacteria; phylum Bacteroidota; class Bacteroidia; order Bacteroidales; family Prolixibacteraceae; genus JAAFHB01. Next base: position 1,019 of record CAIOOC010000627.1, on the reverse strand, counting down.
TGTTTTTTTCCATTGCAACCATATAGTAATTACGAATATTACAATAAAAGACTCCCCTGGCTGGTCAACACGGTTTGGGTATTGTGATGATATTCTGATCGATGGAATTACAATCTTAAATAACCTGATGATCCCAAACTGCGATGGCATTCACCTTACCGTTTCCCGGAATGTGAGGATTGTCAACTGTGATATCCGTGCCGGCGATGATGCCATTGCTGTTACAGGATTCACAAGAATTGGTGAACCAACTCCTGGTTTCAATTCTAAGGAACAGGATACCTACGTTCATGGTAACAAAACCATTTATGCAGAGAATATTCAGGTAAATAATTGCCATCTGCAATCCAGATCATCTGCAATACGGATCGGATATGGGCAACACCCGATCCGCAGATGTATTTTTAGCAATATTGTTATCTCCGAATCGAACAGGGGAATTGGAATCTATGCAAGAGACTCTTCATCAATTGAAGATTTGATTTTCTCGAATATAATGATTGAAACCCGCTTGCACAACGGACAGTGGTGGGGACATGGAGAACCAATTCACTTGTCTGTGATATCCAGGTATGAAGGTAAACCGGTTGGGCAGATAAAGAATGTTCAGTTCAATAATATCACCGCAACCGGAGAACAGGGAATCTTTCTTTATGGACTAAAAGAGAGTCATATGGAGAACATTCAGCTCAACAATGTTCAGCTTCACCTTAGAAAAGGTTGTGAAACGATGGGTTATGGCGGCAACTTTGATTTACGTCCTGCTGCAAGAATAGAAAATCAGATTTTTGAACATGATATCCCTGGAATCTACGCTCAATATGTTGATAATTTAGCCATTCGTGATTTCAGGCTGAATTGGAGTAACGATCTCCCATCGTTTTTCACCGATGGAATTGAATGTTTAGGGGTTAAAGATTTACTCCTTGAAGATTTTGGAGGCACCCCTAATCCCAACTCACCAAAAAGTCAAAAAGTTAGATTATCAGAAACAACTCTCAGGAAAGTAAAATGAGACT
>CAIOOC010000626.1 GCA_903859795.1 uncultured Bacteroidia bacterium | reverse complement strand
CAACTTGCAATAAAAGCAGGCACTAAAAAAAGCTACATTTCTAAAATTGAAAATGCAAAAGGTAATATTCAACTTTCAACACTGATTAGGATTTTCGAGAAAGGACTTAATAAGAAAATCGGTCTGACATTCTTATAACAGGTTAATTACGCGCCACAACATCACCTACCCGCATTAGGGTTCTATTGCCCGCCATAAAAGAAATTAAAAAGTTTAAAATATTGCAATAAAGGAAATTAGTATAATAACTCCTGCCTGCGGGTAGCCGTGGAACGTTACCAACCACACAAAAAAAGTTTTCCGTATAAAAGTTCCCGAATTGCGAATTTGTTTCTATTTTTGCATTGATAAGAGTATTTGAATGGAGAGAATCTTTGCAAAAAGTACACTGAAAGAGTATTGGGAGAAACACCCTGATACTGAGCAGTATTTGAAGACCTGGTACGACACAGCCATGAATTCTGATTGGAGGACACCCAATGCTGTTAAACAGACTTATATAAACGCGAGTATATTGAAAGACCGTCGAATTGTTTTCAATATAAAAGGTAACTCTTACAGAATGGTAGTAAAGTTTAACTTTGAGAAACAATGGATTTTTGTTCGGTTCATAGGAACGCACAGTGATTATGATAAAATTGATGCAAACACAATTTTAAATGTATGATTATGAACATTAAACCGATAAGGACAGAATTGGATTATAGAATAACATTACAACGTCTTGAGTTAATTTTTGATGCGGAGATTGGGACACCTGATAGCGACGAAGCTGATATCCTGGGATTAATGCTTGATGAATACGAAAAAAAACATTATCCAATTGATGAGCCTGACCCAATTGAGGCAATTAAGATTAGAATGGAAGAGATGCAATTAAAGCAACTTGATTTAGTTGATGCAATTGGTGGTAAAAGTAGAGTATCGGAGATTCTTAACCGCAAGAGAAAACTAACAGTGGAGATGATACGAAATTTAACTCAAAAACTAAACTTGTCTCCAAAATTATTAATTGGTGATTATCAATTAATAAGATAAAAAGTACGATTGGTAGCAGAGTATAGTAGTAATTTGAGAGTGAGAGTTCATCGCAAATTCAATAAATGAAACTTACAAAACGACTACTTAAAATAATTATACCCATCGTAGCGATAATCTGCACGGTGGCATTTGCACCTTGGGACGCTTTATGGGTATGGGCAGCACCATTACCCGATTCTGTTCAGGAACAAGTTGACAATGCAGTTAATCATCATCTTGACGGTATTATTGTTTATATAGATAAAAAAGGTAGAGAGCCTGAATTTTATTCTTCTGGCTGGAAAAACCGGGAGAACAAAATCCCAGCAAATCCACAAGCATTGTTTAAAATTGCCAGTATCAGCAAATTGTATCTTGTCGTTGCTGCCACTAAATTGATTATTAACAAAAGTTTGTCTTTGGATAAAACTCTTGCTTATTATTTGCCCGAATTGACTGGAAGAATTGAAAATGCAAATCAAATTACACTGAGAATGATGCTTCAACATCGAAGTGGCATTCCCGATTTCATTGATGACCCTAAATTACCTTGGTCTAATTTGCCGACAAGCTCCAATGAGTTTCTAAAGTTAGTATTAGATAAACCTGCTGATTTTAAGCCAGACAGTCGTTATTGCTATTCCAATACAAACTACCTGTTGATTGGTAATATTCTCGATAAAATATTGGGCTACAGCCATCAACAATATATAAAAAAAGAAATCTTGGATACTCATCGTTTAACACATACATATGGTTTGCTCAACGAGGCGGACTCAAGAGGGGTGGTCAGCGGCTATTACATTGGATTTGATGGAGATTTAAAAACGCAGAATTATGTTTGCCCCGGAGGTTCAATGGTTGCGACTGCACAAGATGTCGGAATCTTTTTGAGAGCATTAAATGATGGCTCATTATTAAATGATGATGAACAGGCTATTTATTCCTCCATCTATGTGTACGAACATACTGGTTTGTTGCCTGGGTATTCGAGTATTGCACGATATTACAAGGATATTGATACAATAGTCATTATGTTCGTGAATACAAGCGGTGGAAACTCTTGGACGACATTGGAGGTTGTATATAACCGTATACTTAGGATTCTACATAAACAATCGAAATAACAATTCGGATGCTGAATATTTGACTTAGAATGAAACGAAAAAAAACTGCCGCTAACAGCACATTGGCAAAAGCTAGGGTTCAATGCTTTGCATGACAGTTTTTCTTATAAGTGTAGTGCACTCCGAAGGAACTTTAATGCTAAAAAGCCCCGCCTTCACCGATCTGCAAACCGTTGACGGTAATTTTGAAAAATAGAACAATGGATAAACTTCTAAGACAAATAAGAAATTGTAAAGAGTGTGTACATTATCTTAAAGATGGTGTCAATCCTATTTTAGCAGCAAGTTCAAATAGTAAAATTATTATCATTGGACAAGCACCGGGTCGAAAAGTTCATAATACAGGAATTCCTTGGAACGACAAAAGCGGAGACAATTTACGAAACTGGTTAGGTATCGACAAATCAATATTTTATAATGCCGATATTATTGCTTTAATGCCAATGGGGTTTTGTTATCCTGGCACTGGCAAAACTGGGGACTTGCCACCACGACCCGAATGTGCACCATTGTGGCACGATAAATTATTGACGTTAATGTCTGCCGCAAAACTCGTTTTACTTATTGGACAATATGCTCAAAACTATTATTTAGGCGACAAAGCAAAAAGCACCCTGACCGAAACTGTTCACCATTACAAGACCTATTTACCTAATTACTTTCCGTTACCACATCCTTCACCAAGAAACAATATTTGGCAAGCAAAAAATGAATGGTTCGGACAAAAAGTTTTACCAGAGTTAAAAAAACAAGTACAAACTATTTTAAGTTGATATCAATGACGATATATAAAACTACCGCTAACAGCACCTACAAGAAATTGGCGGTTCAGTGGTCAAATGAAGCTTTGTTCTTCGTATCAAGTACAGTGGTGGCAGACAATAACGTGCTTCGAAATCGCTAACTTATTGTAACTGCAAAACGTTATATATCAAACTATTAATAACAATGAAAAACATCAACAGTTGACTAAATGACAAACAAAATAACCTCTAACATTGACAAGTTTGTAAAACTGACAGAAGAAGAAAAGGAACTTTTTAGTTCTTGCTTCAAAGAAGTGAAAATTAAAAAACGACAATTTATTGTTCAACCAAATTTTACAGCAAAGCATAGGAATTACGTCTTTAAAGGGGCTTTTCGTGCTTATGTCGTGGCAGACGAGGGACAAGACCACACGATAAGTTTTGCAATTGAAGATTGGTGGATTACCGATTATAACAGCTATATTTTTCAACAGCCTGCGACAATGTTTGTGGTTGCCATAGAAGACAGCATTATATTGCAACTTGACTACGAAAAGGAGCAAGAATTAAAAACTGCAAAATCACAAATTTGAAACCTTTTTTAGAATTATTGCAGAGCGAGGACTTGCCTTTCATCAACGAAGAATAATATCTAACCTTACGCTCCCTGCAGTAATCCTTAAATGCACTTGTCAGTAACAGATCACCCCTGTTTTCGTCTGTGAGAAACAGTTTGTCCTGGTCATAAACAATCTGATCCGGGATTCCATTAAAGAATGAAAATGCCTTCTCGTGTGCCACAATAGCCGTATGGCTGGTAAAGGGTATATCTGAGAAGAAAATATATTTATACCGTGAACGGGACAGCGACATGGCAAAGAACCAGACTTTTACCCGCTTAGCCAACCCGTCACGCATGTTGTATTGTCCAAAGTCTACCTGAGCCTGTAACCCGTATGGAAGTTCTTCAACTGCATTGTATTCACGTATTGGCCTGGTTTGTGGCAGATGATGTTTCTGGCGAACCCACATCACGAAGTTGTAAACTGTTTTGGCTGTTACCCCGGGGAAATTTGGAAAATGCTCCATTAACCAGTCGTGCATTTGAGCGGCAGAGGTTTCCTGGTACATCTCAAGTTTGGCTTTCACCCAATCTTCATAAACGGATTATTCCTTAGTTCTTTGGGATAGTGACTCAAGAAACGCTTCAAACTGCATCTCATCCATCGACAAAATACGGTTCACCGTGCGGCGGTTGACAACCAGATATTGGCTGATTTTTGATTTTGAGAACCCTTCTCGGTTCATTTTGTGAATCTCATGGTACATGATCAACTTATTAAGATATTGGTTCATAATAACCGGGTTTTAGTACCCCGGTAAAGTTGACTTTCTTTTCATTTGGGCATGCCCAAATGAAAAGAAAACTGTGCACCATTGTTACCAAATTCTGTGTATTCTTATTTACCGAAAACTGTGCATTGTTATTTACCGATTACACATATCCGTCTTTTACACTTTATGGTGCTGCAAAAGCAGCAGTAATCTATTTTGCAAAAGCATTTTCAAGCGACCTTTTAAGCAGAAAAATTAGAGCAAATGTAATAACACCAGGTACAACAGACACTCCAGCATTTGAGAAGTTTGTCCCAGCAGAACAAATTGAAGCTGTAAAAAAACACTTTGCAGATTTAATGCCGATAGGCAGGATTGGGCAACCATCTGACATTGGTAAAACAGCGGTTTTCCTCGCTTCTGATGATTCTTCGTTTATGCTAGGTGCTGAACTCCTTGTTGATGGTGGATTAACATATTTGGCTAAATAATTAACAATTCTACACTTAAAGAAACAACTTACTAAAGTCGTTAGAATCAATTTTCAGAATTTGAATTTCAAAAATGAGAATAACCCAATGTAAACAAAACTTTTGAACAAATTCTTAACCTACACAAGTAATTGGCTGACAAACCTTTTGCTTGTGCATTTTGCATATCGGAGGAAAATCTAGCAGGAAACAGTGGTCTTAAGAAATTGGGGGTTGGGGGCTTAATTTAAAGTTTGTTTTGTACTTTTGATTTTCAGTGCTTAATTGGAAATTTCGGACTTACCAATCCCCAACTACTTAAAGTCGCGATACTTTAGTGGCAACCCAGCCGCCACAAGCCGACAACTAACTGTTTTTCAAATGATATTCACCCCATTTATTTATTTCTAAAATCAAATCATTTAAAGTTAGACCAAGTGGTGTGATAGAGTATTCAACTCGTGGCGGGACTTCTGCATAGACTTTACGAACGATCAATTTTTCTTCTTCCAATTCTTTTAGCACCTTGACAAGCATCTTGGGCGTAACCTCCGGAATTGCCCTTTCCAACTCTTTATAGCGGTGCATCCCTTTGTTGACCAAATTGCTTATGACAACAATTTTCCATTTACCACCTATTATTGACATTGCGTGGCTTACGGCACAAACATTTTTTTCACTTTTATACATTGCCAAACCTTTGATTATAAACAATACTTCCCAAAAGTATACTGATATACTTAATGGTAACCACTTGCAAAAGTATAGTAATGAGATTACTTTTGCAACTTACAATTAAATAAATAATAAAAATGACAAAGAAATTAGACGGTAAAAGAATAATTGTAGCTGGCGGAAGCCGTGGTATTGGTAAAGAAATAGTGCTTGAATTAGCAAGACAAGGAGCACACGTATTATTTACCTATTCACATAACGAAACTGAAGCTAAAGCTACAGAAGCAGAAGCTAAAAAAATTCAACCGTTTGTAATGGCAATGAAAGCCGACATTACAAATAAAGAAGAAATGAGTAAAGCATTTGACTTTTTTCCAACAAACTTTGGAGGGAAACCCGATATCTATATTGGCGTAGCATTCCCTCCAGCGGCTTTTATGCCAACTGCAATGATGACCGAAGAAGGTTATGACGGAATGTTTAAAGCTGTTCGTGGGCAATATTTTGCAATGCAAAAAGCTGTACAGAGCTTAAACAATGGCGGCAAAATTATTATATTCAGTAGCGGTGCAGCAGCAATGCCGCAACCAGCCAGTGGTGCTTATGCTGGTGCAAAAGCTGCAATAGAAAAATTTGCATTATCTTTATCAAAAGAAACTGGGCTACAACAAATTACTGTAAATGTTATTTCACCGGGTGTTACTCAAACGGAAGGTTTAGTTGCACCAAAAGAAATGATAGATATGTTGGTTGCTCAAACACCACTTGGGCGTTTAGGCACAGTTTCAGATGTAGCACACGCCACTGTCCAATTGTGTATGTCTGAAATGAATTGGATTAATGGACAAGTAATACAAGTAAATGGAGGTATTCTTTAAAATATCAAAATTTCATAAGAAAATATTATGGGACAATTAATGCAGCCAAGTATATTCATTTCTCACGGCACAATTTATGAAGCATTTAAAAACAATCAGCTAAAATCGGAATTACTAAAACTGCGTAATGAGCATATAAAAAATAGTCCGTCTGCAATTGTTCTTTTTTCTGGACATTGGCAAACGGAAACTATTTCTATAACAACAACTGAAAAAATGATTCAGATGGACGAAGGTTTTCCACCAGAGTTTCGAACGAATTATTCAACGGTTGGTAACCCTGTATTAGCCAAACGCATCCTTGAAATACTTACAGAAAATGGCATTAAAGCAAAAGCAGAAAATAATCGTGGACTTGACCACGGTGCTTTAATTCCTTTAATGCTACTTTTCCCAAATAACAACATTCCTGTTTTGCAAATTTCACAGCACTATAATCTTGACCCCGGATATCACAAAAGAATTGCCGAAATACTAAACCCGCTTCGCAACGACAATATTTTATTCATTGGAAGTGGCGGTTTAGTACATAATCGTAGTGAAATTCAAAAATTTGGTGGACACGAAATTGAACCAGACAATTGGGCAAAAGAGTTTGACGACTTTATTACAAATGAGCTGGCAGACAAATCAAACACAAACTATGCTGACAAAATAATTTCAGCATACAATCATAAGCAGTTTTTCAAATCACACCCAACATCAGAACATTTTTTACCTTTAGTATTCGCAAGTGCTTTCGGTGGACAACCAACAAAGATTTATGAAGCATTTCAATGGAAAAACCTTTCTATGAGTGCCTTTAAGTTTGACTAAATATAATCCAGGAATGAGTAAGGGCAGCCGCTATCAGCGGGTTGCCGTAATGACAGGTGACGTGCTAGGAAGAAACTTTTTTGTTATATTTGAAGATGGCTTGACAAAGCTGAAAAAATAGGATGGGATTATAAAAACATCATGAAAAAAAACAAATTAGAAAATTAAAATTTAAAATATGGCATCAATTAATCCTTACATTCATTTTAATGGAAATGCAGAAGAAGCATTTACATTTTACAAATCAGTCTTTGGTAGCGACTTTGCTACAATCGTTCGCTTTAAAGATATGAATTTTGAAGGGGCTCCCAACTTTGAAAAGGAAGCAGAAAAAATTATGCATATCGCTTTACCTATTGGCAAACACAGTGTTTTAATGGGAAGCGATACACCAGAGCAATTGGGAAAACATAACGAAATGGAAACTCGAAGTAAGATTTCTATAAGTGCCGAAAGCAGGGAAGAAGCCAACAATATATTTAATGGGCTTTCTAAAGGTGGACAAATCGAGATGCCAATAGAAGACAGTCCTTGGGGTACCTATTTTGGAATGTTTAGAGATAAATTTGGTATAGAGTGGATGGTGGACTTTGACCCAAAATACAAAGGACAACTTTAGACAAAACAACGACTACCAATATGCAGGCATAAATCAAAGCGGTTTCGGTGCGATTTGCAAGCTCAGTTCCTGCTGGCCAGGGTAATTGAGAAAAACAATATTTCGATGAAAAACAGAGTTCGTAACTATTATTAAAAAAAAACGTCAGAATAACCCCACATAACATCAACTTACCAGTAAGGAAGGTTGATGTTGCCCATAATTAAAGAAAATAAAAGGTTCAAAATATTGATAAAAAGGAGATTAGTATAAAATGCCCCTCCTGCGGGTAGGTGCGTGAAGTTGCCTGCAATTACTAAGCGGCAGTGATAAAATCAAATAAATTAGACTCTTTAATGAAACAAAGTTCAACAATATTTCTTCAGGTAGTCATTGTACTTATTGGTATTATGGCACTAGTCGTAATGATTCGGTTTCCCCTACTCGAGGGGAGGGCCGCAAACTTGGATCTGTTCAGCATTTATACTGATCCGTTTATCTTGTATGGGTATGCCTCGTCTGTCCCATTTTTTATTGCGCTGTATAAGGCGTTCGAATTACTAAGATATATCGGACAAAATAAAGCATTCTCACTAAACTCCGTGAAGACTTTAAGGAGCATAAAATATTGCGCAATCGTACTGAGCGTCTTAATTGTGACAGCAGGAATATACATAAGGATATTTCATCATAAAGATGACGACCCTGCCGGTTTTCTTACCGTGTGTTTTGTAACTACTATTGTTACTTTCGTAGTTGCAACTGCCGCAGAACTGTTTGAAAAAATCCTGCAAAATGGGATGGATATAAAATCAGAAAACGATCAACGATATTAACATTCAATGAAATAAAAAGAAGAATGAATGTATATTTGTAATACTAATCTGGTAAGATTGTCCATATCATGAAAATAATTATTTATATCATAACCATAATATCACTACTTTCTTGCAGAAAAGAGTCTGATAAAATCTCAACATCGCCGCTAGATTCTATTTCAACCAATAAATATTATACGTCGGAAATTTTTTCGGGTGCAAATCTGAAACTTTATGGCCAGTTAATATTTGTAAATATTTATGATGATGTTGGAATAGCAGGGGGACCAGGAAAAGAAGATCCGACTTATGATGTTTTAGAATTTAAAAAGTACGGAATATACGGGAAAATTAAAAACAACAGATTGATTGAATCAGGGAGGATTGTGATTGTGAACCAAGATAGTAACTACTTTGAAATTAGTTTTCGTCCAGACACAAGTAATGTAAATACAAATAACTACTGGTATGTTAATTATACCGGAAAAGATTCAATAATTATGCGTGATGCTTCTGTTGGATGCGGCTTTTACTCTCATATTTATATCAAGAAATAAAAAATCAAAAATAATTTTCAGTACATTTAAAATATTAGGAGCATCAAAACTGAAATTTAGTTGCTATGGATATAAAACTAATCATCATCATCGCCTTCTCCTATTTGTATGGATTCTTTGAGATCGTAATGAGCATAAGACAACGGTTGAAGAGGAAAAAGGAAATTGTTAAATCGGGAGATAAGGCAAGTATCTGGCTTCTGATCATATTCATTGCAGTCGGCTACTTTCTTGCCTTCCGGATAGGAATGACCACAATTGGCCGGATCTACCATTGGAGCGCCTTCTTCGCAATCGGCTCCATTTTATCGATCGTAGGACTGATTATAAGAATTACTTCAATTTCGACTCTTAAACAACACTTCACCTATACCGTAACAGAAATAGAAGATCATGAACTGATCGAAACTGGATTCTATAAAGTTATCCGGCACCCGGGGTATCTGGGACAGGTACTTATCTTTCTTGGAACAGCGACCTCCCTTTCAAACTGGCTATCGATGACTCTAATGATTATTCCGGTTTTATTCGGATATCTTTACCGCATCCGGATAGAGGAGCGGTTTATGATCCGGCAATGGGGACAAAAATATTTGGATTATCAGAATAAGACTAAAAGGCTTATTCCCTGGATCTATTAATTATTCTACCTAAGGTCAAAACTGAGGAAGTTGCAAGTTTAAGGAAATATGATCCAAGGGAAGAATGGTTGACTCCGTTATCTAAACTCTTACTCCTAAATCTGATCCAGGCAAGCAAGTTATGTCAATTGCTTCCTGCGATTTATATTCATGATTAACAGTAATATTTTAAATTATGGCAACAATTTTAAAAAGTGAAAACAGGGAATTCAAAGAGAATCCGGGAAGAATCGACAACTTCAGGTTGTTATCGGATGTATCAAGGGTGAAAAGGGGATTAGATCCCCAAAACCTGAACTTTGATCTGAGATTACTAAATCCCGGACAATTCTCATCCCCCTATCACTTTCATAGAAATGCTGAAGAACTGTTTATGATTGTATCGGGCACAGTAACTGTGAGAACGCCATATGGTCTTGAGATTCTATCAACCGGCGACCTTGCATTCTTTGAAATGGGTGAAACCGGAGCTCACCAGCTTTATAATCATGGTAAGGAATCTTGTACTTATCTCGATATCCGGACCTTTACCGGTACTGACATCTGCGAATACCCGGACAGCGGCAAGACACTCCTCATTCCATCTATGCATGTTTTCGAAAAGGACTCCAGGGTAAGCTATTTCAAAGGGGAAGAGAACATACTTGAAAAATGGAATTCGATTAAAGAACCCAACGGCTGAAGTCAGGAAATAATACACATTTAAGCGCTTAATCTTATGCCAATCGGAATAACCAATTTAAAACTAATGTTCCTGCCCAAGTTGAATACTCCGATTCTTCCGGTAACATTATTTATATCTGCATATTTCAAGCGGCTCATATTACTTTGGTAAGCGTAAGCATCCGGTCAGGTACATATTGACCGTCTAATTTATTCTAACAATTTTGCACGATCGTTGGAATTCAGTTGGAATAAACCGGGTTCTTTGAAATTAATTGGAAAAAGTTGACATT
>CAIOOC010000625.1 GCA_903859795.1 uncultured Bacteroidia bacterium | reverse complement strand
CTTTGAAACTGAATCGATTAACTTTGGAGCTCAGGTATACCCTGCAAAAGGGGATGGGGAGATCAAGTTTCATCCTAAAGTACAGTTAGCCAATGTATTTATTAAACAGGTTGAAGATCTGACCGGGCAGCGTAAATCAGCACAAATTACACTTGAAGATGATAACAATCCCGGGTATGTTTTTGCTAAAGTTACAGGTGTTGTTGTCGATTTCTCAGGTGGATCAGACAAATCTGGTGGATTTCTTTCACCAAATATGTCGGTCAGCGCCTTAAGTAAGTTGCAGGGTCCTGTCGGGGGAGAGTTGGCTGATAATAAAAACCTCTCTTTTAAAGCGGAGCAGTTTTTTAAAACTCTGGATGGGATTCAGCCCCCAAAAATCTTCGGAGTAATCGATATGTTCAGTCTCCTTGGCAACCTTGAGCTTGGTGGAACATTTAACTCATTGACAGACAAGCTAAGTGAGATCAGAAAAGAGCTTGACGATGCAAAAAACGAAATCCTTTATCTTGAAAATCAGGCAAAACAGACAGCTGAAGATGTTTCATCACAGATCGCAGCAGCAAAAAAAACTATTTCAGACAAGGTAAAAGTGCTTCTCGAAACAATTAACGGAAACACCCCTAAAATCCCAAACTTAAAATCGTATTTTACAGAAGAGGCTGCCTATTCTGAATACAAATGGCAACCAGAGCTAAAAGGGAAGAATATTGAAGTAATATCCGGCATCTTAAATGTTACAGTTGACAATCCGTTAACAGCACTTACTGTTTTAACCAAATTCGAAAAACCGTTTAATTCGGAAAAGAAAGCTGTGTTAAATACAAATGCACGGTTTGAGAATTTTGCAATTGACATCGTTCCATTGCTTGGAGTAAATTTCAATTATCTTGAGTTTAGGAGCGGTTCAGCACAAAAAACAAATGTTAAAGTCGATATTAACGCAAAGAACCCAATCGTCTTTAAAGGTGCTCTTAGTTTTGTAAATAATTTGCAGAGCATTATTCCAAGTACAGGGTTCTCAGGTGACGGACCTTACATTGAAATTCTGCCGACAGGTGTAACTGCGGGGTTTAATATCAGTATTCCAAGCGTGACAGTTGGAATCTGCAGTATATGCAATATCGCCCTTGGAGCTTGTGTTACATTACCCTTTACCGGTGCACCGTTAACGATTGGATTTAATTTTTGTACCCGCGAAAACCCTTTCTTATTGACTGTTTCCTGCTTTGGAGGTGGTGGATTCTTCCTGATGGTCACCACATTATATGGCGTCCAGTCTGTTGAAGCCGCTTTTGAATTTGGAGCCTGCTTATCACTCGATGTAGGTGTTGCTTCTGGTAGCGTATCTGCAATGGGAGGATTTTATTTCAAGGTTGAGAAAGTTACCAAAACGATTAACGCTGTTGATCACGAACTTACCCAGGTTACCCTAACCGGATACCTTCGTATTAACGGAAATTTGTCAATATTGGGATTGATAACAGTTTCGCTAGAATTCTACCTCGCTTTTACAGCTGTTTTTGTGGGTGATAAAGTAGATAGACTGGAGGGCGTGGCTACACTTTCAGTAAAAGTTGAAATACTTTTTTTCAGTAAAACTGTTTCAGTAAGCGTCCGTCGACAACTTAAAGGTGCTGACGCCGATCCGACATTCAGCGAGATGATCGATAAGGATGACTGGCAGCAATATTGTCTTGCTTTTGCAGGTTAACTCTCTAAATAATAAACTTCTACAAATGTCACAGGAAATAATTTTCACCACATTGCCGAATCAATTCAAAGAGGATGGCGGGAAGAAATGGTTGCAACTCTCTGTTTTTGTATCTCTGAGATTATCTGTACCAAAGGATACTACATTAGGTTCATTTGAAGATATCCTTAATTGGCCTGAGAAAATTCTAAACTCGAAATATCGGTTCAGGTTTCAGCCTGGACTCGTTACCGAAGGCGAATTGCTTCTACAGAAAATAGATAAAGATATATATAAAAATCTCTTTCATAAGAATATACGCGTTAAGGGATTCATGCAGGAAGACCTTTCTGTGAAACGAATTAATTCATTTCCCCTTACTCATGTTCACGATTTCCTTGTAAAAAATTACCTCCAGACAGCTATTGAAAGCCCTAAGAGTAAACCTACTGCAGATATTTTCATTGACGAGGAACGGCTAGGAGTTATTTCTCAATTTCGGCTCGATGAGAATGAGATAAACAAAATTAATGACCCGCAAAGATTGAGAACTCCATTGAAAGCTCAAAATCTTATGGCAAAAAAGGGAGGAAATGAACCGGACCACAAACGAATTCTGAAGGCAAATAATTTCGTTCCATTTGCAAAAAAAATAAACCCTGAGTCTGACTTTGCTCAATTCCGTAGCTTCCATAAACTTGACAGGGAAAAAGAAATAAGGCGAACCACCCATACCAGGCTTAAAAAGCCCGAATTCGAGTTTCATGATATCCTTGCAGTGGTTAACAATTATCCGCAATTAATGCGAAAGTTCGGCTTTGTACTCGATTTTCTTATCCCGTTAACCGATACAATTCCATCTAGCGGAACTATCCATGTCATTCCCGGAACACTCGGTTTATCTGATGCTTCAACAATAATTTCGGCCCCCCCAGTTGCTTATGAAATTACCAAAACGGGTTTCTATATTGCAGATAAACCCGATACAATATTTAAAAGAGGTTTCGTTAAGATCAATACTGAAGAGTTTTCAGT
>CAIOOC010000624.1 GCA_903859795.1 uncultured Bacteroidia bacterium | reverse complement strand
TGGCTACCTTAACGTAGTCTTGTCTGGCCTTCTGTTTCAGCACTTCTAGGAATGAATCATCCACCGAAATGCTGATTTTTGTTTTGGAAAAGTTCTTCACTTCCATTTTTTCTATTTTTTTCATATAACTAAATGCAGGAATTAGATCCCGTCTGGAACTAAATACCTCAGATAAAAGCTAAATATTGCAATTGGCTTGATGATAACGCCAAAAGATGAATATTTAACAATTTGATAACATTGCAGATTCTCAGGGTAGACAAGAAGACAAGATAAAATAGACTTTTTAAATGTTTTTGGAAGCAGTGACAGTGGAGTATTGGGGTTCTGATTTACCACTGCTACTGTTTCTTATATTGTTTCAAACTGCCATTTTATCTTGTCATGTCGTCACCTCATTTCAAAGCAAACTGTTGCATTAGCGGGGGGGAGAGAAGAAAAAGAATAGTCACTATAAGGATAAACAAAAAAAGTTGGCTGATTTGGGCATGGGTTATTATCATCCTGCTACTAGTCAAGAATAGACAATATTTCAGAAGGGGTTAACTGATATAGGTCAGATAATATCAAGAATGTTATTAGGGAAAAGTTTTTTGATGTCTCAATCCTGGAAATAGTATTACGACTCAGCCCGGTTTCAATGGCGACCTCACCTTGTGACATATTCTCATTCAAACGGATTTCTCTAAGATAAGTGCCTATGGCTTCAAACTTTTTTTGTTGGTTCTTAATTGCAGGTTTAGTTTTCATGTTAAAGCTTTCCTATAAATACTTTAGTATGAAATAAATTGTGCAAATGGTTGGAGAATAATTAGCTTAAACCTCTCTCCAAAGGCCAAAGAACATATGTTTTTATGGCCATTGTCTCAAGTATTTTTTTTCCAAATCGCTGAAGAAACCTTATTTAAACATAAATTCGCTTTAATTTGGTCGTGATATACCGCCCACACGCAGTTGATCATACCGCTTTTAGAAATCCTGGAGTACAATCACATCACAAAGTCACGAAAAATTCTGATGCCGGAATCTGATGGTAATCTAAAACTAACAAAAGAGATAAAACGTTGAAGTACGTTTTCCCAGTCTCCATGAGGTGGTAGGCATTACGAGATATTTTTAATTCTCTAGCTAACCCAGATGAGCTGATCTTTTTGGCTTTTCTTAGCTCCGCAAGTTTACAACCAATTTTCAACATTAACTCCTGATGCTCTGGATTGATCTCTTTTGGTGGCTGGTATTTCTTTTTCAGATCTTCATCCATAAAACTGGGAATATTCCGTTGAATCTTTTATTTGGGGTAAAGATAATAATATGTCCATAATTATGTGCATAAATAATTAATTCATATATTTGCACATATTTATGTGCGTTTTGTTTAATTGAAAGGATCATGAAAAAAGAAGAAATTGACTGTTCAAAAAACCTATCAAAATTTGGCCCTCTGAAATGCCTAAGAATAAAGGGTTTTTAAAATCAGTTTTGGCTGTACAAAAAACACCCGTTAAATGAACACTTATCCATATAATATGAAAATCGCCATCTATTCTAGAGTCTCGAAGGAATCATCCGATAATTCTAACCAATTAATTGTTCTTCGGGATTATTGCCAGAAGATGGAATATGAAATCTATCATGAATACGTGGATGTGATTTCTGGTGCTTCACCTATACGTCCAGAATTCAATAACATGATGAAAGCTGCATCGAAAAGAAAGTTTGATATGGTACTATTCTTTGCATTGGATCGCCTTACTCGTGAAGGCACCCGTAAGACAATTACCTATTTACAGATGTTGGATGATTATGGAGTGGCTTACAAATCTTACTCCGAACAATACATCGACTCGTCGGGCATCTTTAAGGATGTTATTATCGCTCTTCTCTCTACTCTGGCGAGGCAGGAAAGAGTGCGAATATCCGAACGTGTAAAAGCAGGATTGGAAAAATCACGCCAACAGGGACGAATAGGCGGTCGTCCAACGCTTGACGAAACCACGAAAATGAAAATCCGGCAGCTTAAATTATCAGGAATGAGTATAATGGTGATAGCAACGACATTGAAAATAAGTCGAGGAAGTGTTTACCAGTACATGTGACCAAGTCTCATCTCTGGTCAACTCAAGAGTTAATAAAGGATTGATTAATGTTTATTATTTGAAAATCTCCTTTGTATAATAGCCTGACAGCATTCTCCCTTCTTCCTATAAGAAAAGTGCCCGCTTTCCCCTTCGTGTACATGTAAACCCCTCGAATCGTCCTTTTATGAATGTATAATTAAATGTAGAAAGACAGAAAATTCCTGAAAAATAATTTAATAGCGAAAAATAATCGAAAGGAGGTTCTCTTCATGAAATCTCCCTTAGACTATATAAATTGATTAAAATCAAGACAAAATCTTGATTCACTTCCATTTACTGACTATAAAATATCTCAAATTAAAGAATTTGTTTATTGAATATAGTGGTGTGAGAATG
>CAIOOC010000623.1 GCA_903859795.1 uncultured Bacteroidia bacterium | reverse complement strand
GCCGATAATAACTGGAATAATGTCAATGCCAACCAGGATGAAGTTGCCACAGATGCACACTGGGGTGCAGAAAAGACTTACGATTATTATTATACAACTTTCGGGAGGACGGATAATTCCGTTAACTGTATCGCCGGTTTTTAGTCCAAATAACTTGATCTGAGATTGTGATACATAAACATCATCGGGTGATGTTAGATAGTTATAATCCGAAGAGCGTAAAAATCCGTAACCCTCCTGCATTATCTCCAGAACGCCGGTTGCGCTGATAATTCCTTCAAAATCGTATGATTTCTCGGGCTCGCGTGTTTTTTGCGGCTGATGAACTGGTTTTGTCGGATTTTGACCGGCCTGATGTGTATTTTTTTTCGGGAATATCGGACGCGGAGATTGTTCCGTCTCATTCCGGATCTCCTTTCCAGGCTCTGCCGAAACCGGCACTTCAGCTTGTGGATCAATAGCTTCAGTAACATTTTCAGAAACTACCTCAGGAATGCTTTTCTCAGCAGGTGGTGCAACAACAGCCTCAGAGCGCAACACACGCGGACGTCTCTCCTTCAGGTCGTTTGATTCAAGTCTTGGTTTCTCAATTCTTTTAGGAAAAGGGCGAATCAGGGGTTGCCTTTCAACTGGCGGATTTTCAGGAATTGGTTCAGGTTTTACATCAATAGTTTCCTTTTCTGGAACGATCAAAGCTCTGGGAACTTCAACTTCTTTTACGGTTGCTGATGGCTCAGTTTTAATAATCCGTGGCAATACCTTCTTCTCTGGCTTTTTCACACCTGAAGCCAGAATTGCCTGATTGTCAAGAATTTTATAGATGAGCTCCTGTTTTTTAAACGATTCTACGCGTTTAATATTTAACTCTTTGCCTATGTCGCGCAATTCGGGCAATAGTTTCTTGCTTAATTCAAGAATGTCGTACATATTGTATTTTTGATTATTTTATTGATTGCCTGACTCTTGCTAATATGAGATTATTGCAAAAGCCGACAGCTAAGTTCTATTTAATTTTTGGAAGTAAATCAGGATTCAATGAAGTTTACGTGAAATGTTGAATTTGAAATCCATCACAAAAATAGAGATTAGAATTGAATTTACAAATTATCACACTTTTTTTTTGAAAGGCATATCAGAAGCATACCTTTACGACGAAATCAATATTGTCTTCCCGGGTCCACACAGCTCTATATATCCCTATTTCAATATAATATAAATGAGCAAAGTCATTAAGATATCAAAAATTAAATTATATCTTTGGACAGCCCAACGATTCCCAACCAAATATTTTCATGAGACAATTAAGAATTTCTAAACAAATAACAAACAGAGATGCTGCCTCACTGGATCTTTATCTTCATGAAATCAGTAAGCTAAGTCTTATTTCAGCAGAAGAGGAAGTAAGTCTAGCCAGGGCCATACGAAATGGAGACCGAAAAGCTTTGGAGACGCTGATTCAATCAAATTTGCGATTTGTCGTTTCTGTTGCGAAGCAGTATCAAAATCAAGGTCTTACATTACCGGATTTAATTAACGAAGGAAACCTGGGGTTGATTAAAGCAGCTGAGCGTTTTGATGAAACCCGGGGCTTTAAGTTTATCTCCTATGCAGTTTGGTGGATCAGGCAATCGATATTGCAAGCAATAGCTGAACAG
>CAIOOC010000622.1 GCA_903859795.1 uncultured Bacteroidia bacterium | reverse complement strand
TGTATCCAACTGGAGTACCAGTAGTGATGAAACACTGCTCTTCGAACTTACAATACCCTCAGGCAGTGAAGCAATTGTAAAACTCCCTGTCGCAAAATTCAGGAAAATCTCGTTAATAAACAATGGCTCAGGGAACCGGTTAGCCAAAACTTTAAGTTCAGCAGATTTTAATCTTAAAGGGGGCTCTTATCAAATTACAGTACTGCTGTAAATATGAACAGGAGGGAGGATTTCTTTGGAGGATATAAATTAAACCACAACATCCATCACAAATACAAATACGAAAAGGTACAAGTGCCAATTCTCGCCTTATCACACTTGCACTCGATTATGATGGACCCTGCAGTTTAAATACCCAGGATACAGATTTACCTTTAATTCATGGTTGTGGCCAGCAATAGCAAAATATCCGGCCGAAATTCTGAATTACTTCGAAGAGTGTAATCCGACCTTGTTACCTTCAGTATCAATTATGAATGCCATATATCCAACCTCATCGCTTACAAAGGTCTTTGGCAACACCACTTCTCCCCCTGCATCCTTAACATTTGCCAGCGCAACAGCCAAATCAGGATTCCCATTCAGGTAAATTAATACTCCTGTAGTGCCAGGTACATGCATCTCGCTTTGTACGAGTGCTCCGGAAACTTTGCCTGTCGAATCATCAGTAGGGAAAAAAGCCATCGACATCCCCATCATTTCGCGCTGTGCCATCTCCATTCCGAAGACGGTATCATAAAACTTTTTTGCCCGGTTTATATCACCGACGGCAATTTCAAACCAATTTAGTGCATTTTCTGTCGTTTTCATCTGCGTTTAATTAAATTTTGAAATAAGATTTGTGTGATTGCGGTGTTTTAAAGAAAAAACTTAAGTGCTTTTAGTCTTTTAATTCTATAACCAAAAACTACCCAGTATAGTTTTATTTCAACCAGAATATTATTTATCACTCTGCGTATCTATCTGGTTAAATGTTACATACAAAATAAAAGTCTAATTAGAATACGCCAGTGTTGAATTATGCAACAGCTGTATAAAATATATACAACTGCTGTATTGTGCTCATTTACTTATCAATAGGCACTATTGCCTGAATTAGTGTTTAATTATTCAACACTATGGGTGTTATTATTTTAAACAACTCATTACTTATAGCGTTGATTATCTGTTATTTAGAGCTACTAAATTCTTTGGCATCAATATTGAATAGTTGTTATTAATATTAAAATAGAAAATCATGAAAACCAGGATCATTCTAATTATCGGAATTTTGCTTCTTAGCTTTAATTTGGCAAATAGCAAAGAAATCGGTGTGGTGAAAAATGAATCAGGAAAAGGTTCCCTGACCATTTTTACTTCTGCTGATCTTTATTCCCTAACTACTAAATGGGTCAATGAATATAGTAAGTTGAATCCCGGAATAAAAATGCAATTGATTATGACATCTGAAATGGATATTCAACACTTGCTCACAAAAACTTCGGCTGTTGGACTTATCTCGGATGAATCTTTAGCAGCTGTAAAAAATGTCCCGTCCTGGAATATGGTAATAGGCCGTGATGTCATAGTGCCTGTTATGAATCAATCAAATCCGCTGAAGAATCAGATTTTCAAATTTGGAATAACTGCAGAACAGTTTGGGCAGCTTCTGACAAATCCTAAAAATTGGAAATGGGGAGTTGGCCCGGAAAATCAGATTAACAATAAACCGGTTGCGGCACACTATTATTTTGTAAACGAACCATCAATAATTTCAAGAGTATCGAATTTTGTTCATGAAAAAAATACAAATCCAACTGGTATAAAGGTATTAAGTGAGTTTGAGATGATTTCAGCAATTCAAAAAGATCCTTGCGGAATTGGATTTTGCAGACTGAACAGCCTGACAGATCAGAAAAATCAAAGTCTGACAGCAAATATTAGCCTGGTTCCTATCGATAAAAACGGGAATGGCAGAATCGATTATTCAGAAGCGATATATGAAAATCTTGAGCAGTTTTCCAGAGGCGTTTGGATAGGAAAATATCCAATGGCATTGTCAGGCAAGATCTATTCGTTATCTTCTTTAAAACCAAAAAATGAATCTGAAATATCGTTTCTGAACTGGGTGCTTACCGATGGTCAGCAATACCTCGCCTCAAATGGTTTTACCAGCCTGGTATTAAGTGAACGGAAATCACAACTGGCCAAAATAAATGAACCTCCAGCCTCTTTCACAACCATCCCAACTGAAACCAATCCTGTTTTTAAGATTATTTTCCTGATTCTTATCGCATTAGGCCTTACCACATTAGCCCTTGATTTGATTTCCAGAAGAATCAGAAACAAAAATACTGCAAAGTCGGCTATACCAACATTATTATCAGCCTTTAAGGAAGCGGATGTGCTTGTTCCCCAGGGTCTCTATTTCGATAAAACTCATACATGGGCCTTTTTGAAAAAAGATGGTCTGGTAAAAATAGGAATCGATGACTTTCTGCAGCATGTTACCGGTCCTATAACGCGTATTGAGTTTAAAAATATAGGGGAAACAATTAAGAAGGGTGACCATTTATTCACTATTGTTCAGAAAGGGAAACAATTGAAAATCTATTCACCTGTAACAGGAAAAATAGCAGAACAAAACAAAGAATTGCTCACTCACGCCGGATTACTGAACAATTCGCCGTTTGCAGATGGCTGGATCTATATGGTTGAACCTACAAACTGGCTACTCGAAATTCAATTTATGAACATGGCTGAGAAGTACTCCAACTGGCTAAAAGCGGAATATACAAGATTGAAAGATTTCTTTGAATCAGCAGTCAGAGTTCATGTACCTGCATTCATTATGGTCCTTCAGGATGGTGGGGTCCTCAGGGATGGCATCCTTGCTGAACTCGGCCCTGAAGTCTGGGAAGACTTTCAAACGAAATTTATTGATACCTCCAAATAATACCAGGATCAGATTTTGCGAAATTTGTTGTAAACCACCCAAAATCAACTATCATGGGATTAAAGAGAAGAAGCTTTTTAAAGCTGCTGGGTGTTACGGGAATAACACTCGCTATCGGGAAGAGTGCTACAGGAGCATCAAATAAAGCTAAAGAGGATATTGAATTTCATGGTATCCTTTATGATTCAACCCGTTGCGTAGGTTGCCGCAACTGCGAATACGAGTGTGCAACTGCCCATAAGCTACCAGTCCCCAAGGATAAAATCGAAGCAGTTCGCCAAACCGATGAAACGTGCAATACCGTTGTAAACACTTTCCAGACAGACAAAGGGGAAGTCTTTATCAAACGGCAGTGTATGCATTGCAATGAGCCTGCCTGTGTAGCCGCATGCCTGACTAAGGCAATGCATAAAACTGAAGGCGGACCGGTAACCTGGGACGGAAACAAATGTATGGGCTGCCGCTACTGTATGGTATCATGTCCATTTGATAGTCCCAAATTTGAGTAC
>CAIOOC010000621.1 GCA_903859795.1 uncultured Bacteroidia bacterium | reverse complement strand
GAGTTTAAATTCAACATGGCCTATATCGCGATGTATTCACCGCGGCCGGGAGCTGCAAGTTTCCGTTGGGAAGACGAAGTTTCCTCAAATGATAAAAAGGACCGTTTGCACCGTCTTTCTGGGGTGCTTAAAAGCTGTTCACATGAATACAACGAATCCTTACTTGGTAAAACAATGCGTGTGCTTGTAAATGGGACTGACCGTAAAACAGGGTTTTCAACAGGAATGACAGAAGGAAAGATCAATGTTCGCCTAAATCTCAGGGATGATTCACTTATGGGGAAAATTGTGAATGTTAAAATAACTTCTGCAGCGTTTCTCTCCCTGAGCGGGGAGGTTATTTAATTTATATATCATATTAATCTGAGGATCGATCAGTGAATCCAAACGAAAAAAAGAGAGTCGCCTTTAAAACGCTGGGTTGCAGGCTTAACCAGTATGAAACCGATGCACTAGTCACCGATTTTAGTCAGGCAGGGTACGAACTAGTCGATTATAACGCATCACCCGATGTGGTTATTGTAAATACTTGTACTGTAACGAACCAGAGCGACCAGAAGTCAAGATCTGTAATCAGCCAGACCGCGCGCAAGGCAAAAAATGCTGTAGTTGTTGTAACCGGTTGCATGGCTAATAATTTTAAGGAAAAGCTTGAAAGTCAGGATAATATTACTTTTGTAGTCGAAAACAGCCGGAAAAGCTCAATTCTTACACTTGTTGACGCCCATTTTTCGGGTGAAATTGTCCATCCTGATCAATTGCCCCAGGATGTGTTCCGGTACGAACCGGTCCGCAAAAGTCTGCATACCCGCAGTGCCGTTAAAATCCAGGATGGTTGCGATAATTTCTGCACCTTTTGTATCATTCCAATGGTAAGAGGGTTAGCCACTTCAAGACCTGTTGCCGATGTATTGGAAAGTGTCCGAAAAACAGTTGAAAACGGGTTCAAAGAGTTGGTGATTACCGGCGTTAATATTGGCCGGTACGAAGATGGTACGGTACGCTTTGAGGATTTACTGGCAAAAATCCTTGAAATACCAGGTGATTTCAGGATCCGGATTTCATCACTTGAGCCTGATGGATTTGGGGATGACTTTGTTAAATTATTTGCCAATCCAAAGCTCATGCCTCATCTGCACCTCTGCCTCCAGAGCGGATCGGATAAAACACTTCTTCGGATGCGACGCATGTACGATGTTGCGCAATTCCGCAAAACAATCACAAAATTCAGAACCGTTTACCCTGACTTCAATTTTACTACCGATATCATAGTCGGGTTTCCAGGGGAGACTGAAGAGGAATTTCAGCAAACTCTTGACGCTGTTAATGAATTTAATTTCAGCCATATACATACGTTCAAGTACTCTGTCAGAAAGGGAACAAGAGCTGAACGTCTTGAAAATCAAGTAGGGGAAAAGATAAAAAATCAACGCTCCTTAAAGGTCAGAGATCTTTCTGTCGAAAATAAGATGCGCTATTTCAACTCGTTTATCGGCCAGACACAGGAGGTTCTAATCGAAAAAATTACCCAGGGAATAGCAAACGGTTACGGTCAGAATTATATCCCGGTTCGTTTTAAGGTTTCGGGGGTACAAAAGAATACTGTACATTCGGTAAAACTGACCGAATTAATCGGGACCGATGAAGATTGCTACCTTCTGGGTGAAATTGTCGCTTAGCTGCCTGCAAGAATAATGAGCCCCAAACCGGCAACGAAAAGTACAAACATCATTGAGAGCAAGGTATTTACTTTTTGGGGAGCGTTTTTAAACTCCTTCCAGATGAAGACGCCCCAAAGTGCGGCAATCAGCGTGGCCCCCTGTCCAAGACCATAGGATATCGCAAATCCTGCCTTTCCTGCGGCAAGAATGCTGAGAGACATCCCGATACACCAGATCATTCCCCCTGCAATTCCTGTAAGGTGCTCTCTGAGTGAACCTTTAAAATACTGGGTATAGGTTACAGGAGCCCCTTCGAAAGGCTTTTTCATTAAGACTGTGTTAAACAAGAGGTTGCTGATCAATATTCCAACAGAAAAAACAAATACCGCTGCATAGGGAGTTAACATTCCTGCCTCAGGTTTCTCAAGATTTGTGGCCATTGAGCCGGCGACAAAACGGTAGAAAAGTGCCATCAACACTCCACCCACAATGGAGATGATTATTCCTTTGGCGGGAACTTTTTGTGCCTGCGATGCCATCTTTCCGTAGGCAAATGCATCAATTACGATGGCAATTCCAACGAGAGCTACTCCGCTGAATAACAGAATGGCATCACCTTGTGGTTTGGCAATATAGTTAATGATGACCCCCAGAACCAGCGCAATACCAATACCAATCGGGAAAGCAACTGCCATACCGGCGATGGCGATGGCTGCTACAATCAGGATATTGGCCAGGTTAAAAATCACCCCGCCAATCAGGGCACCCGAGAAACTTGACCAACTGGCCTGACGCAGATTTTCGGCAAATCCCATCCCCTGACTTCCTGAGCTTCCGAGTGTGTGACCGAGAATCATTGAAAACAGCACAATGCCAATGACATAATCCCAATAAAATAATTCAAAACGCCATGTTTTGGCAGCCAGTTTCTGGGTATTGGCCCATAATCCCCAGCACAACATCGTGATAACAGTAAGGATCACAGCAACGGCATAAGATTCTACGATATACATGATAATTAGATATTTAATTAATTTACAGATTGTATTATGTTAGTTCAAATGGAATGTAAAATGAAAAGTGCAAAATGGAAAACGAAAATTTTAACTTTTCGTCAATCTTCTCTAAGGTTGATTCCTTGTTGTAAGGAGACTGGTTGCATTTTGCATTTTAAACTTTGCATTTTAAATTATTTTATTCCTTTTTGGTGACGGCCTCATGCATGATATAGCTTTCAATAATTTCTGATAACTCTTCAGGGGATTTCTTAAAAGTAAGATAGGTATGAAGTCTCTGAACATCATTCTTCCATCGGTTATGTCCCGACGGTTCTGCGATCATCTTTCCATTCACTTCTCCAAATCCAAAAGAAGTTCCATTTACAGCCGTTAAAACTGCTGTTTCATCCCAGCTCATTCTTCCGTTTTTATCTTCAGCAGCAAGGGGAATTGCAATGCTAAAAGCCATGTGGGCAGGACTCTTCAGACTGCTTGTTATCAGCTTTTTGCCGGTAAATATCTTCTCTCCGATCTCAAATCCGCTCAGGATAATCCTGGTAGGCCAGTGATCAAAAACATATTTTGACGAAGCCGAATCCTCTTTTACATTGAACTCCCAACCTTCGGGGAATTTGCCTGCCATCGATACCAATCGTTTCACTTTCTTCATTACAAGGTCGTTCCCTTTTAACTGAGAACTTTGATCAGGTTGTGAGAGTAACAGGTCATACAGATTAGTAAGAAATCCTACCGTTACAATAACTACCGATGAATCCGGTTGGGATGCAAGAATTTTGCGGTAGAGTGCGACGGCATCCAGAGCATCATCGTTTGATTTGAGTTTATGTGGAAAATGAGCAACAAGTGAATCGCTCCAGTGCTGGCTGCATCCGATATTTACGCCGTGGGTTTTAGGTGATCCGACCGGGATGCCAGGCCGGTGATAATAGGAATTGATCACCTCAAGACATGGAGCGACAAGTGCATATTTGTTCGAAGCCATCGTAGCCAGAATCTCCGCTTTCGCGCTGTCGGCAAAGGCGTGCAACATCGTCAATGCTCCCACATCGTCGTAGTCGGGACCCATATCACTGTCGAAGATGATTTTAACGGGATTATTCGATGTCGAAGTGGGTAAGTTACATGAAATCAACAATAATAATACAGCCGGAGCTAAAAATTTAAGGATCATTTTGAGTTACTGGAATGTAAACTTATAATTTTCATTTTTTTTGTCTGCAGTTTTAAAGATAATTGCTTTTGTGAGATAGCATGTAGCAGCCGTCGCTTCCGGTCGTTTTTCCCCTTTAACAATTACTTTTACAGTGTGTTTACCAGGCTTAAGATTTGTGACATGAAAGAGATCCATATCGTTGTGTGACTGATTGGCAAACCAGAAATACTCATCAATTGTCCGTTTTAGCTTTCCATCGATAAAGATGTCGGCTTTCCCGCACTCCCTGTGCCAGTTTCCGCAAACTGAAATACCTGTTCCTTCAAAGTTCAGATTTGCTTCATCACCTGCCTGACTGCTAAATTTTGCTTCATCGTAAAGCTTATTATTTTCGTCTTCGTTATTGGTGTTATAGGTGCTCCATTTCCCTTTAAACTGCCAGCCATCTTTTTCAAAAACCGTTACCCGGTGATCGGCAACCAGTTTTGCGAAAGCAATTTCAGGCATATAAAGTTGAGGATTCTGGACTTTGATTTTCAATTCGGTGGCTGTTGCAGCACCTCCATTTTGAACCGCCAGTTCTTTGGCATATTTGATAGATTGTGAAACAGCTTTATTGAATGAGTAATTTGTGAAAATAAATAGGGTATCTCCCATATTTTTAACGGCTTTGCGATAATTTTCGGGTAAACCGCTAAGTCCTTTTACTACTCCAAGAACCGCCATAGCATTCGATGGATTACAATCGGCATCCTGTCCGCAGCGAGCCGTAATTTCCATGGTTTTCAGTGGATCTCCCGATCCATAAAGCAATCCCATCACGACATATGCTCCATTGAGTTTTGCGTCGATGTTAAATGGGGCCCCTGCTTCACATATATGAACACTACCCCATTTGGCTTCCAGCTCTTTCCAGGATGCGCGCCAATCGGCAGGATAGTGTTGGTGCAGCAGGATTACATCATTTATAATTTTAGCATAGTCGCTTGCTGCTGGAATGGAAAGAAGCGCTTTTTTGACTAAAGTGGGAATATCGTTTTCGAAATATGCCTGGGAATACAAAGCTCCGATAAAAATGCCACCATAAACGCCATCACCATAATTCATTATATGCCCAACCTTATTTGCCAATTTTCGCGCAGTCTGGGGCATTCCAGGACACATAAATCCGATATAGTCTGCTTCTATTTGAAAATCAATATCATCCGCATGAAGGTTATAATCGGGGTGACCTGAATTTGGAGGGAAAATACTATCAAAATAGTTCTTGCGAGCCTGGACATTTGCATGCCACAGCATATAGCCTGCCTTAGCAAACTGCTCCTGGAACTTCTTTGCAGGGGCATCAATCCCGTATTTATCCATGGTCATCAGGAAAGTGAGCTGAACATACAAATCATCCTGTTCCTTTGAACCAATTACATCGGACGGAACCCAGGTGATCGGATCCTCAAAGGTTTTACAGAGTGCCCTGAATTCGACAGGGGCTCCGTAGGTTACGCCAAGCATCTTGCCTGCCCATCCGCCTGAGATCTTATCTTTGAGTACCTCTGCAGATATTGTTCGCGTATTTTTAACTGATGGTTGGGTCTTCCCGGTTAAGGAAGCGAACGCCAGAGTCAGGATCAGAGCAATAATATTTCTCATAAGTATTATTTTAACTCCAGATTAGATGTGACCTGTTCTCATTGAAGCTATGAGAACCTAATATCTTTTAATTTGGTTTATTCTAATTCATTGCGGTAAGGTGCCGAAGACTGGGCTCCCATCCGCGTTACCGAGATTGAAGCTGCTTTACAGGCAAATTCTACCGCTTTATCAAGGGCTAATCCTTCGGAAATCGCTACTGCAATTGCACCATTAAATACGTCGCCAGCTGCTGTCGTATCTATTGCTTCAACTTTCTGAACCGGAATAATTATCTCATTTTCACCGGAATATAACAAAGCTCCTTTGCTACCTAAGGTGATAATGACAACGTTTACCCCTCTCTGATAGAGGTTTCGTGCAGCAAATGCCGCAGATTCCACATCGTGAACAGGAATGCCGGATATTAGTTCGGCCTCAGTCTCGTTAGGGGTGATCATGTAGAGCATTGACAATAGTTCATCAGAAATCCTGGCGGCAGGTGCAGGATTCAGAATTACCTTAATTCCTGCCTCGTGGGCTATCTCAGCCACATAACTTACCGTTTCAACGGGGATTTCAAGTTGCATCAGGATGATTTCCGACCTGAGTATCTCCTCCAGGGCAATTTCAATATCGGCTTTACTCAGGTAATTATTGGCCCCGGGTGCCACTACGATGCAATTCTCACCCTGAGCATCAACTGTTATCAGGGCAACACCAGAGGGATGGTCAGGATCTGTGAGCATATAATCGGTATCTATCTTGTCGATATCGAAGATTTTTTTGGCCTGTCGCCCGAAAACATCATCACCGGTTCTGGCAATCAGGCTTACATTTCCGCCAAGTCGTGCAGCTGCAACGGCCTGGTTGGCTCCCTTTCCTCCAGCGTTCATAAAAAAATCTCCTCCCAGAATGGTCTCGCCGGGCGACGGTAACTTACTGGTTTTTATAACCATATCTGTGTTACTGCTGCCGATTACGGCGATTCGCTTCAGATTCATTTTGAGCTGATTATTTTTTCGCTTTGGTTGTCTGTTTCTTCGGATTTGCTTTTACTGCTTCTTTGATGGTTTCAGCTTTTGGAGCTGTTGTACTTTTTACTTGCGATAATTTTACTGCCGACATCTCTTTTTTGACTTTTTTCAACTCAATTTCAGCAAGGTCCAGTTTCCTTGATTTTGAGTTAATCAGCTCTTTAAGATTGGTTATTTCCTGATCTTTTGCACTCTCAGGAACAAGGGCATTGAGCCTGATTTTAAAATCACTCAAAATATTCATGTAGTTGATGAATGCCTCATAGGGAGTACTATAGGGGTTGAAATATTTGTGAACCTCACCATCCGAGAAGAATTTAGTACACATGTAATAAAAATGGTCGATTGTTTGCAGGTAATCCCAATCTTTGAGTAAGGTATTATCCGTGCAATTATTCATCCTCCCTTTAAGTTGATAGAGTTTGTCGAAGGCCTCTTTTTGAAGTTCGTTTCCCAGCCATGCTGAGAGATCACGTTCTTCGTCTGCCCATGAGATTGGATAGAGAACATGGACGGCAGAAACCGGTTGGAGATTTTCAACAACTTCCGATGGTGTGGAGAATTGTAGCTCGCCACTTTTTAAGATAGCGCCTGGAAGATTTTTAAGGAAATCAAAAATTCCGGTATTTTTATGCTGAAGCTGACCAAAGGTTTCATAATTAATAAAAACATTAATAACCTCTTCCTCTTTGGGAAGACTTGTCATCCATCCTGCATATTTCTCAGCTGTAAGCGGGTATTCATTCCAGGCTTTGTTCCCAAATCTGAAGGAGAGATCATCACTAAAGCGGAAGTTGCGCATCAGAACTTTAAGCCTTGGATTCAGTCCATTGCAATACAGATAGTTAGGGCTTTTCCATCCAAGAACGTGTTTAGCTCCTTCAGTGATCATTGCCTCGAAACCCATTTTCTGAACCATATCCCCAAGTTCGTCTGAGTAAATAAGTTCAGTGTTTCTAAAAACTTTAGGTCGTTGTCCGAAAAGCTCTTCAATCAGATCGTCATGTGCCTTGACCTGTGATTCGAACAAATCCTTGTCATTCAACGAAACCATTGAATTGGCATAGGTCTCTGAGAGAAACTCGACACAACCAGTTGCGGCTAATTTGGCGAACGATTCGATAACTTCGGGTGCGTATAATTTGAACTGATCTAAAACAACCCCTGACAATGAATAAGTTACTTTAAACTTTCCTTTGTATTTAAGGATTTGTTCAAGAATGATTTTATTCGCGGGCAAATAGGAATGATCGGCAACCTTTCGCATGAAAGTCTCGTTTGCAAAATCGTCATAATAATAGGCGTCATTTCCAATATCAAAAAACCGGTATTTCCTGTATCTGAAAGGCTGATGGATCTGAAAGTTAAGGCAAACTGATTTCATATCTCTTAATTTTTAGGGGTAGACGTGGATAATGCTGATAAATAGACTTGATGAACGTGTTCTGCAGATTG
>CAIOOC010000620.1 GCA_903859795.1 uncultured Bacteroidia bacterium | reverse complement strand
GATGAGGTAGAAATTGTTGAATGTAAATCGTTCCGCAAAGTTTGTGAACAAATTGATGAAGATAAGGTTGACTATGCTGTTTTAGCAATTGAAAATTCAATTGCCGGAAGCATCCTACAAAACTATTCGTTAATTCGTGATTACCACCTGCGTATTATCGGCGAGATCTATATCCATATTCAGATGAATCTGATGGTCCTACCCGGAGTGCGTAAAAAGGATATTAAGGAGATTTATTCGCATCCGGTTTCCTTTTTGCAGTGCGCCGAATATATTGAAAAATATTTCCCTAATGTTGAAACAAAGGAACTCGGAGATAACGCAGCAGTAGCCAAGCTGATTTCAAAAGAGAAGATTACCTATGCCGCGGCAATAAGCAACCTGAGATCCGCCCAATTATACGGATTAGAGGTGATTGACAAGGGGATTGAGAGCAATAAAAAGAATTATACCCGGTTTTTGATTCTGGCCAAACATGCCACAAGTGCCGAAACTCCCAATAAAGCCTCCCTCTGTTTTGAGGTTGGCCATTTTCATGGCGCATTAGCCAAAGTATTAAATACCTTTGCTGAACACGAGATAAACCTGACAAAAATACAATCGCTTCCTATTATTGGAAAACCAAACGAATACTCTTTTCATGTTGATGTAGAGTGGGATTCAATTGAAAACTATGAAAAAGCGATACATATGGTTTTGAAAAATGTATCAAGTATGGCCATCCTTGGAGAATATGTCAGGGGAGAAGTCGCAATACACAATGAATAAATACTGACTTATGGGAAATCTAGCTATTTTTTTTGGACCGGAAGGGGGATCTGTAAACCGTGTTGCCAAATCGCTGGCAGCAAAACTGGAACAGCAAAAACCCGATCTGATCCTTATCAATGAGGCAACGGCTGCCGATCTTGAACGGTATGATACAATCATCTTTGGAATCTCGACAATTGGAAGGGATACCTGGGATCAGAAATTTGGAAATATCGATTGGTCGAGGTTTATGCCGATCATCTCTGCCTTTAATTTTACTGGAAAGAAAGTTGCAGTCTTTGGTTTAGGCGACCATATTACCTATGCCTACCATTTTGTAAACTCAATGGGGATTCTGGCCAAGGAAGTTGTCAAAAACGGTGGTGAGCTTTTAGGAAAAGTAAGCGCTGAAGGGTATGATTTTCAGGATTCTGAAGCCCTCGAGGGTGGCTTGTTTTTAGGATTGCCCGTAGATGAGGATTTCGAACCTGAACTCACTGACGGTCGTTTGAATGGCTGGGTTGCACAGTTAAATAAGGAGTTTTGAATTCGTTCAGCCAAATGAACACGCCAATAAACTACGAACTGGTTGAGCGCAAGATTGAAGAACTGGAGGTTCCTGAAATAGGAAATGCTTCAATCCGTGAGATTGTGCAACTGGTAAGCAGCATTGAAGCAGCTACCGGTCAAAAGTATATACGCATGGAGATGGGGATCCCCGGTCTTCCGCCTGCGCAAATTGGAGTAGAAGCTGAGATCGAGGCATTACGCAATAACGTGGCCTCCGCCTATCCCCGCATTGACGGTATTCAGCCGCTAAAGGATGAGTCATCCCGTTTCCTGAAGCTCTTTATGAATATTGATGTTAAACCTGAGGGATGTATTCCCACAGTGGGTTCTATGGAGGGAAGTTATGCCGCATTCCTGGTTTCAGGAAGCTGTCACAAGGAACGGGATACCACACTGTTTATCGATCCGGGCTTTCCTGTACAAAAGCAGCAATTGCTGGTTATGGGACAGAAATATGAAACATTCGATGTTTTTGATTTTCGTGGTTCAAAACTTCGTGATAAACTTGAATCGTACCTCTCAAAGGGAAATATCCATTGCATCGTCTATTCAAACCCGAATAATCCGGCCTGGATCTGCTTTGATGATGAGGAACTAAGGATCATCGGCGAATTGGCCAATAAATATGATGTGGTTATAATTGAGGATCTTGCCTATTTTGGAATGGATTTCAGATCCGATCTCTCCAAACCCGGAATGCCACCTTACCAGGTTACAGTTGCCAGGTATACTGAGAATTATATCTTAATGATCTCCAGTTCAAAGGTTTTCTCCTATGCCGGACAGCGAATAGGAATGCTCGTTATCTCCGATGCCCTTTACCACCGCCATTTCCCTTACCTTGGAGAACGGCTAAAGGTTCATGGTTTCGGGAATGCCATAGTGCACCGGGTATTATACTCTTTGACTTCAGGCACCTCCCACTCGGCACAGTATGCCCTGGCAGCCATGTTTAAGGGCGCCAATGACGGGATTTTTAATTTCGTTGGAGATGTAAAGGAGTATGGCGAGAAAGCAAAGATTATGAAGCAGATTTTTACCGAAAATGGCTTTACGATTGTCTATGATACTGACCAGGGAAAACCGGTCGGAGATGGATTTTATTTCACTATTGGTTACCCGGGTATGACAGGGGGTGAATTATTACACAAGTTACTGTACTACGGAATTAGCGCTATATCCTTGGGCAATACCGGCAGCACAAAAGAGGGGTTAAGGGCTTGTGTGTCAAATGTAAAAAGAGACCAATTCGAAGATTTAACAATAAGGGTTAAGCAATTCAACGCAGATTTTCCGATAATAACTGAATAGCCTGGTCTTCTACCCGGTCGCCTTCAGAAAAGTTAACGATCTAATAAATATCATATTAAGATGGCAAAAGTCAGAGGAGCAGTTGTTGTCGACACCGAAGTATGTAAGGGGTGCAACCTTTGTGTTGTGGCCTGTCCTACATTAACCCTGGCGCTTAACCGCAATGTGAATAACAAGGGATATCACTATTCTTATATGGAAAATCCTGAAAATTGTACAGGATGTACCAATTGTTCAACCGTTTGCCCCGATAGTTGTATCACTGTCTACCGGACAAAGACCGAACATTAAATAATTCTTTAAATCCTGAATATGGGAGAGTTAAGATTAATGAAGGGAAATGAAGTGATTGCTGAAGCTGCAATCCGCTGTGGGTGTGATGGCTATTTTGGCTATCCGATTACTCCGCAGTCTGAAGTTATGGAGACTTTAATGACACTGCGTCCCTGGGAAGATTCGGGGATGGTTGTCTTACAGGCGGAGAGTGAAATTGCCTCTATTCATATGGTTTACGGCGCAGCCGGCGCCGGGAAAAGGGTAATGACCTCCTCTTCGAGTCCGGGTATCAGCCTTATGGCCGAAGGAATTTCGTATATGGCAGGTGCCGAACTACCCTGTGTAATTGTAAATGTACAGCGTGGTGGTCCGGGACTTGGAACCATCCAGCCATCTCAGGCTGATTACAACCAGGCGACAAAGGGTGGCGGACATGGCGATTATTCGTTGTTTGTGCTCGCCCCTGCCTCAGTACAGGAGATGCACGATTTTGTAGTCCTGGGATTTGAGATGGCCTTTAAATACCGAAATCCGGTGATGATACTAGCCGACGGAGTAATCGGACAGCTTATGGAGAAGGTCGAATTGATTGACCAGCGTCCGCGTTGGACCAATGAGCAGATTGAAGAGATCTCTGGAGATTGGGCAACCACAGGTAAACGGTCAAATCGCCAAAAACATGTTATCACCTCCTTAGAGATGGATTCAAATACAATGGAACAGAACAATCTCAGACTCCAGGCAAAATACAATCGCATGAAGGATGAAGAGGTTCGTTATGAATCTATTGAATGTGAAGATGCAGATTATATTATGGTTGCCTTTGGCTCCGCAGCAAGGATCTGTCAGAAAACGGTTCAGATTGCACGCAGAAAAGGGGTCAAAGTTGGACTCATCCGACCGATCACCCTCTTTCCGTTTCCTGAAAAGATTATCGCCGAATATGCGACCAAAGTAAAAGGCTTTCTTTCCGTGGAATTCAATGCAGGGCAGATGGTTAATGATATCCGGCTTGCCGTAAATGGAAAAACACAGGTTGAATATTTCGGCAGAATGGGGGGAATCGTCCCTACGCCGGATGAGGTTGAGCTAGCTTTGGAACAACGTTTTAATAATTAAGCAAGATGTCTGTATTAACTGAAAGAATCAACGAGATCATCAAACCGGAAAACCTGGTTTATGCCAAATCACCGCTTCTGAATGACGATGCAATGCATTATTGCCCCGGATGCAGTCATGGTGTCGTACACCGGCTGATAGCCGAGGTGATTGAAGAGATGGGAATCCAGGAACAGACCATCGGAGTTTCGCCGGTGGGATGTGCTGTCTTTGCTTACAATTATATCGATATAGACTGGGCTGAGG
This sequence comes from uncultured Bacteroidia bacterium, assembly GCA_903859795.1. Classification (GTDB taxonomy): domain Bacteria; phylum Bacteroidota; class Bacteroidia; order Bacteroidales; family Prolixibacteraceae; genus JAAFHB01. The sequence goes on along the minus strand of CAIOOC010000620.1, from coordinate 4,673 downwards.
CAGCTCATGGACGCGCTCCGGCGGTAGCCACCGGAATTAAACGGGTTATGCCCGAGAAATATGTCTTCTCCTATCAGGGCGATGGAGATTTGGCTGCAATCGGCACGGCTGAGACTTTACATGCCATAAACCGTGGTGAGAATATCGTAATGATCTTTATCAATAATGCAATCTACGGAATGACTGGCGGTCAGATGGCGCCGACAACACTGATCGGGCAGATAACAGCCACAACACCCAATGGCAGAAATGCTGATTTGAATGGTTACCCGCTTAAAATAACTGAACTAATAGCACAATTACCCGGGGCTGCTTATGTTACAAGGCAAAGTGTCCAGACTCCGGCTGCAGTTCGCAAAGCAAAAAAAGCGATCCGAAAGGCATTTGAGATTCAGGCAAAAAAGATTGGAACTTCATTTGTTGAGGTCGTCTCAACCTGCAGTTCAGGCTGGAAGCTTACCCCTGTCGCTTCAAATAAGTGGATGGAAGAGAATATGTTCCCCCAATATCCATTGGGTGATTTGAAAGACTCCGGGCGCGCTGATGCTGATTTATACCGGATAAAAGGTTAATACCACAAAATTTAAAGCTCAAAAAATGACTGAAGAGATCATTATCGCAGGGTTTGGCGGACAAGGAGTACTTTCAATGGGGAAAATTCTGGCCTATTCAGGTGTTATGCAGGATCAGGAGGTGGCCTGGTTCCCTTCGTATGGCCCGGAAATGAGGGGTGGCACAGCCAATGTGACTGTGATCCTTAGTGACGAGCGGATCAGTTCCCCTATCCTTCATGAATTTGACACCGCTATTATCCTGAATCAGCAGTCGATGACAAAATTCGAATCACGTGTAAAACCAGGAGGGACGCTGATCTATGATCCTAATGGAATTATTCATCACCCTTCACGAAAAGATATCAATATTTTAAAGGTTGAAGGATCACGGCTCGCAGTTGAAATGGGTAATCCGCTGACATTTAATATGATTGTACTGGGCGCTTTCCTGAAAGCAAAACCGGTTATTAAGCTGGAGAATGTGAAAAAAGGGCTCGAAAAATCGTTACCTGAACGTCATCATAAATTAATCCCACTCAATCTGGCTGCAATCGAAATCGGGCAGGAAAATCTCGTGGTTGTGCAGGAGGTTTGAGTAGGCTAATAGGCTTTAGACATTTAGGCTATTAGGCTTTTAGGGATGGAACGCAGATGACGCAGATCTAGCGGATCGACACGGATTAGTAGTAGATTACAAATATGATTTTTAGTTCATCCGACAAATAATGGAAAGAACTAATTTTATTAACGAAAGCATACTTCAGTTAATTTAGTAATCCTGGATATCTGTTTCTGATCAAATCCGGAGGATTTGAATGTTTAAAGCAATAATTCTGGGGGATCCCTGATGTACGACTCCGTCCGCAGGTTCTACACTAATGATCTATTCTATAATCCGATGACCTCTCCGATATCAATTCTTTAGCAGTAAAACCTTTCTGTAATATGCATTTAATCCTTCCCATCAGCACCCTAAAAGCCACCATCCTAATAGTCTTTTAACCTAAACGCCTTCCCCTCACAACATCCCATTATCAATCTGCCAGATGATGTATTCGATCATCTTATCTTCATTGGCAGCGTCATATTCTGATTTGAGGTTATGTCCAAAGAGGCGCGCAATCCCTTGCCAGAAGAAGGCGCTGAATCCCCCTTTAAACTCCCTGATAATTTCATACGACGACTGGCCTGTCTCGCGGTCTATTAATTTGATAAGTATCCGTCCCTGGTTAATTGACATCGATCGGATTTCAGGTTCAAACTCAGAAAACAGATCTTTCTCGATTTTTTTAATGTAATCCTTTCGCTCCCGATTAGTCTTAAAGGTCAAATACGCACTATTATATTCTTTCAATTTCCTGGCAGCAACTTTGGCGATTGGATAAACTTTCATTACCCTCATCTCCAATACGGTATATTGATGCAGCGCCTTACGTGACCAGTCTTTACGTTGCGGATATACCAGGATCTCAGGCAAAACGTAATGCAAAATTGAATCTGATTCTGTAATAAGCGTTTTATCATTATAGAGATAGGGGGGGCGGTCCTTGATCTGGGCAAGCCCGGCCAGGGGTATTGATATAAGCAAATAAAGCGTTAATCTTTTTAACATTAATGGAATCATATTATGAGACCTCAAAATTAGTAAACGATACTTCAAGTCCGACTATTTGAAAGGTTATTAAATTCCAAAATTTGTTATCTCCGGATTTTTAAATCGGTATCTTTGTCATTAAGATTGTAAAACTCGTTTGAAAGCTATAAAAAAATGGATAAAATTAAGGTTGGTGTATCCTCTGAAATTGGAGTTCTAAAGGGGGTAATCCTTCATTCTCCGGGTCATGAGGTTGAGAATATGACCCCTGAAAATGCCGAACGGTCACTCTACAGTGATATTTTAAATCTCTCGGTGGCCTCTAAAGAGTATGTCCACATGAAGGAGATTCTTGAAAAGGTTTCCACAACCTTTGAGGTAAAAGATCTGCTTATTGAAACTCTTCGGAGTGACTCCGTAAAGGAGGATCTCGTCCGAAGAATCTCGTTCCAGGAAGATGCCGCTGCAGAAATAGATTTTTTGCTTCAGATGCCGGCCAAGGCATTGGCAACTCAGCTGATCGAAGGGGTCGTTCTTAAACGGGACAACCTGACCCGGTTTTTAAGTAAAGAGCGTTATTCGATGCGCCCACTGCACAATTTTCTTTTCACAAGGGATGCATCGATGACCCTTTGGGACGAAGTGCTGATCGGGAAAATGGCGAGTAAGGTACGTGAACGCGAAACAATGATTATGGAGGCGATCTTTAAACATCATCCGGCCTTCGGTGTTAAAACGATTAACCCTGCCGGGAATACAACATTCGTGAATGCTACCATCGAAGGAGGTGATGTCCAGATTGCACGCGAAGATGTTCTTGTCATCGGCAAGGGATCCCGCACTTCTTCAGAGGGAATCGACTTTCTGATTGAGATGATCAAGGCCAAGAAAACAGGACCCAAACATTTGATTGTACAGGAACTGCCCGACAGCCCTGAGTCATTTATCCATCTCGATATGACCTTTACCTTTCTGAATCAGGATGCGTGTCTGGTTTATGAACCACTAATTCTCAAAAATAATAAATTCCATACGATACATATTACAATTGATAATGGGATAGTTACAGGCATCCATGAACGGAAAAACATGCTGAAAGCACTTCATCAGGTTGGATTTGAATTTGAACCTGTGTTTTGCGGGGGCAAACAGGATCCATGGATAATGGAGCGCGAACAATGGCATAGCGGCGCTAACTTCTTTGCTTTTGCACCCGGAAAAGTGATTGGCTATGAGCGGAACGGCTACACCTTGGAAGAGATGAATAACAATGGATTCGAGATTATCCGTGCCCAGGAATATATTGATAAAAAGTTGGATCATAACGATTTCAAAAAACTCGTAATCACGATTCCCGGTTCAGAACTTGCACGCGGCGGTGGAGGCGCCCGGTGTATGACCATGCCAATTTATCGCGAGAAGGTGGATTGGTAAGCAGCATTTCTCATCGAAATAAAATATTCCTTGATATTGTCAATATTTGAATTGAAACAATCAATGCGCAAATTAGAAAACCAAGAGCTTTCACGACTTTCTGTCGAGGAATTTAAACAAGCCGGTAAAATGCCTATTACAGTCGTAATGGATAATGTAAGAAGCTGCAATAATGTAGGTTCAGTATTCCGCACCTCGGATGCCTTGCTTGTGAATAAGATCTGTTTGTGCGGGATTACCGCCACTCCGCCTGATAAAGAGATTCATAAGACAGCCCTTGGTGCGGAAAATACTATTGTCTGGGAATACTTTTCGACCACGGAAGAGGCCGTTGAAATTCTCAGGAACGAGGGTTATACGATTATCGCCATCGAGCAGGTGGAGGGGAGTATTTCATTAAATGACTACAGACCTGAGCCGAATGAAAAGCTTGCACTAATTTTTGGCAATGAAGTAAGAGGTGTGCAACAGGAGGTGGTTACTCTTTGTGATAAAACCATCGAGATTCCTCAATTTGGGACCAAACACTCGTTTAATATCTCGGTGAGTGCGGGGATTGTGTTGTGGGATTTATTCAATAAACTGAAGCGAACTGGCAGCTAGCCTCTGGCTTGTTTTTCTCTGATATGAATTTATTCTTCTTTAATTGGCTGCAGTTTTAGTCCAAACTACATTTCTTTTAACCATTTTAAGTCATCTTTTACCAATTGATCATGAGATATTAAATTTCCAGATTCAATATCCTCATCACTCAAATGAAGCATTAATATTTGTTCCTTCGTTAATTTCACTATGTCATTGTCTGCAGAACTCTTATTAACCAGCTTATAAAGCGCAAATAGATAATCTTTATTATTAATTGTCAATAGTTTATCAATTATATTATTCCTAAATAAATAAACATTGAAAATAGATATATAAATATTGATATTCGATAAATTATATTTATATTTGCGACATAATTTTAACATCGAACATTATGTCATCAAAAACAGATTACATCTTTAAAGCACTCAATGTTGTTTCATGGATCATATTCGTTGGTGTCTGTATAGAGGCAGGGGGCTTTATTTTCAATACGTTCTGTACTT
>CAIOOC010000619.1 GCA_903859795.1 uncultured Bacteroidia bacterium | reverse complement strand
CCGTCATGCAATTTGCAACACGGAGTTTACGAATAATCCCCGGTTTTTCAACTGGTCAGTATCTGATTCTACCGCAAACCTGCTGATTATTCTAAAAACCAGGGTAGCAGAATTTACAGTAATAGATGGTGTTTTTCAATCGGAGAATGTTTCGATAACTATCCCCTTTACTGATGATGCCAGCATTGAGAACGCTATCCATTGCTGGGCATATCTGTTGGCAACTGCCTCTTTTTCGAATAAGTCGAAGGAGAAATTTTTAAAAATTACACCAGTTGCGATGCGACTGGAGATGAAAAAGGGGATAAACGGCTGCACTATTATCAACGATTCATACAATTCGGATACTGCATCGCTTGTAAATGCACTCGATTTCATTGTCCAGCAGTCGGATAACCGGAAAAATCGCTCCACAGTAATCATATCGGATATTCTTCAGTCGGGTGAAAATCCTGAAATACTATACCGGGAGATAGCCGATTACATCCAAATGCGTCATATTGACCGTTTAATAGGAATAGGGCCCGAGATAAGCCGGTTCAGCATGATGTTTTCAACACCTGAGAAACTCTTTTTCCCTTCTTCTGATGAGTTTCTGCTTCACTTTAAGGAGGGGGCCTTTAATCATGAAGTGATTTTGCTTAAGGGAGCACGTTCTTTCCGTTTTGACAGGATCTCGGACATGCTTCAGCAGAAAGCTCACCAGACTGTAATGGAGATTGACCTCGATTCGATGATCCATAATCTTAATTTTTACCGGAGCAAATTGAGTCCTGCGACTAAAGTGATGGCTATGGTCAAAGCTTTCTCATACGGCACCGGGTCGGTCGAAGTTGCAAAGGCATTGCAGTACCAGAAAATAGATTTTCTAGCGGTGGCTATTGCCGATGAGGGTATTGAACTTCGAAACAATGGTGTTCAGGTTCCTATTGTCGTGATGAATCCCGAAAGACATAGTTTTGATGCAATGATTGAAAACCGCCTCGAGCCAAATATCTATCGTTTTGAATTATTGGAACAATTTGATGAGGCACTCAGACGTAATGCTGTAAATAATTTCCCTGTTCATTTGAAGGTTGATACCGGGATGAAAAGGCTTGGATTCGATAATCCGGAAGAGATGGGAAAAGTGGCAGAATATATCCAATCGCACGACACCATGTATATACGTTCGATTTTTTCGCATCTTGCGGTGAGTGATGATCCCAAAAATGATTTATTTACTCAATTGCAGTTCTCAAGGTTCAGAGAATATTGTAAGATTGTCACCGATTTTTTTGACTATAAGATTCTAAGGCATATTTTAAATTCGTCAGGAGTTGAACGGTTTCCACAAATGGAGATGGAGATGGTCCGTCTGGGCATCGGTCTTTATGGAGCAAGTTCCACGGTACAAAATGAACTTCATAATGTTGCCACACTGAAAACTACTATATCTCAGATCAGGACTGTCGAACCGGGTGAGACAATTGGATACGGCAGGAAAGGGATAGCTGATAAACAACTGTCCATTGCGATATTACCAATTGGTTATGCCGACGGTTTAAACCGAAGACTTGGCAATGGAGTCGGCAAAGTGATTATCGGAGGTGTGAAAGTGCCGATAATCGGAACTGTATGCATGGATATGTGTATGGTGGATATCACTGGCCTTGGCGCCAGCGAAGGGGATCGGGCCATTATTTTTGGTGAAGATCTTCCAATAACAGAAGTTGCTGAAACGCTTGGTACAATTTCATACGAAATTCTTACATCAGTTGGGCAACGCGTAAAAAGGGTGTATTTCAAAGAATAACCAACAATTCGGCAATGAATCAATTGATTTAATCAATCAATCTTAATTTAAAATGTTTGTCAGTTCATATCTGCAAAAAT